>DATEFT010000816.1:0-21112 GCA_035280505.1 Blastocatellia bacterium
CGCCGGCCTCGTGGGAGGGGATCCCCAGTGAAACCCTGACCGTCATCGAACAGATTTGTCATGTCCGGGATATCGAGATCGAAGGATACCAGGTCCGCTTTCGCCGCCTGCTGGAAGAGAGCAATCCCGCGCTGGTCTCGATCGATACGTACGCCCTGGTCAGCCAGTATCGGTACGCGGAGGCCGACCCCACCGAGGTGCTGCGGAAGATTCGCGGCGCCCGCCATCAAACGGTGGAGCTGATCGGCAACCTGACCGAGAGCCAGTTGAACCGCACCGGTTTCTTCGACGGTTACGGAAAGGTCACCGTCAAAGGCCTCATTCATTATCTGTGCAGCCACGACCAACAGCATCTGGCCGGAATGCAGTGGCTCCTCGGACAGATCGAATCCCAATCCGCCTCCTAGACCGCCCCCTAAGGTTTTGAAGCTCACATTCCAAACAACTTAACTCCGTGTCACCCGAGCGGCCGACTGTGGCTATTACGGTCCGGTCTCGTGGCAGTTGACATTATCCCTCTCCCATCCTTGACGTAAGATCGGCCTGTAGAACGGGGGGATGGCTTGCAACAAACGGCCCGGCCATCCGGGCCGCTTAATAATGAGGTGATTATGCGATTCAATCTGCAACTGATAGGTCTGGCGCTGGTCGCGGCCTTGACGCTCGGCTTCTCCGCCTCGGCTCAGACTCAGGCGGACAAGACTCTTTCGCCCTATTTCCTGGTCCAGGGAGATCCCAACCTGGATCATCTGCCGCTCAAAGAGACCCGGGCCCAGATCGACGTCTCGGGAGTGATCGCCGATGTGAAGGTGCTGCAGACCTATCGAAACGAAGGTTCGCGGCCGATCAATGCCCGCTACGTCTTTCCGGCGTCCACGCGGGCCGCCGTCTACGCGATGCAGATGCGGATCGGCGACCAGGTGATTGTGGCCAGAATCAAGGAGCGCGAGCAGGCCCAGCAGGAGTTCGAGCAGGCCCAGCAGCAGGGCAAGAGCGCCTCCCTGCTGGAGCAGCACCGGCCCAACGTCTTCTCGATGAGCCTGGCCAATCTCATGCCCGGAGAACAGGTGGAGATCGAGCTTCGCTACACCGAACTGTTGGTGCCCACGGACGGCGTCTATGAAGTGGTCTTCCCGACGGTGGCCGGGCCTCGCTACGCCTCGCCGCAAGAGGCGGCCGCGGGGCAATCGGTCGAGATCCCGTATCTTCATCAAGGGGTGGCGCCCAAGAATCCGCTCCGGATTTCGGCTCGGATCTCGGCCGGCGTTCCCATCCAGCACCTGAGCTGCGTCTCGCACGAGGTCTGGCCCCGGTGGCTGAGCCCGACCGTCGCGCAGTTGAGCCTGGACGATCCACAGCAATTTCAGGGCGACCGCGACTTCATCCTTCGTTATCGCCTGTCCGGAGACCAGATCGCGTCGGGCCTGATCCTCTATCAGGGTCCGGAGGAGAACTTCTTTCTGTACATGGCCCAACCTCCGCAGCGAATCGCGAGCGAGGCCATTCCCGCGCGAGAGTACATCTTCGTCGTGGACGTCTCGGGCTCCATGGACGGCTTTCCGCTCAATACGGCCAAGACCCTGCTGCAGGACCTGATCGGGCAATTGAAGCCGACGGATCTGTTCAACGTCGTGCTCTTCGCCGGAGACTCCACGGTGCTCTCCGCCAACTCGCTGCCGGCGGATCGATCGAACATCGCCCAGGCGGTGCGATTGATCGAGCAGCAGCGCGGCAGCGGGGGCACCGAGTTGCTGGCCGCCATCAAACAGGCCATGAGTCTGCCCCGCGCGCCGGCGATCTCGCGCAGCGTCGTGCTGCTGACCGACGGCTACATCTCCGGCGAGGAGGGCGTCTTCGATTACATCCGCGACCATCTGGATCAATGCAACGTCTTCACCTTCGGGATCGGCAGCTCCGTCAACCGCTTCCTGATCGAGGGCGTGGCGAAGGCCGGCCTGGGCGAGCCCTTCGTCGTGACCCAGGAGTCGGAGGCCTCGGCGGCGGCGGCCAAATTCCGCGAATATATTCAGTCCCCGCTGCTGACCCAGATTCAGGTCCGCGCGGTCGGTTTCGACATCTACGACGTGCGCCCGGCTCATCTGCCCGACCTCTTCGCCCAACGTCCGGTGATCCTCTTCGGAAAATGGCGCGGACCGGTCGGCGGCACGTTCGAACTGCAGGGAAAGACGGGCGCCGGGGACTACCTGGCTCGCCTGGAGGTCGCCGGCGTTCAACCGGACGAGTCCAATCGTGCCCTGCGCTATCTGTGGGCTCGATCGCGGATCGCCGAGCTCTCCGATTACGGTTCCCGCCAACTGGATGATGAGCGGGTCCGCGAGATCACGGCCCTGGGGCTGAAGTACAACCTGCTGACTCCGTATACCTCCTTCATCGCGGTTCGCGAGGTCGTGAGCAACACGCAGGGGCCGGCCCAGAACGTGACTCAACCGCTGCCCCTGCCGCTGGGCGTGACCGATCTGGCGGTCGACGACGGGCTGGCCGAGGGAAGCGAACCGGAGCTGATCTGGCTGATGGCGGCGTTCGCCCTGTTCGCCACGATCATGCTCATCCAATGGCGGCGGCGCCAATGGCGGCGATCGATATGAAAGAGAGATGGATCTGGAACCGAATCGCCCAGGGTGCGGTCGTGCTGGCCGGCGCGTTCCTGCTCAAATGGCACTACGCGACGGCCGGCGCCGACCGGTTACGCTGGATTCTCGCGCCGACGGCGACGCTGGTCGAACTGCTGACCGGCGTCTCGTTCGAGTTCGAACCGCACGCCGGCTACCTCAACCTGGAACGGCGCTTCCTGATCGCCGACTCCTGCGCGGGAGTCAACTTTCTGATCACCGCCTTCCTGATGCTCTCGTTGAGAAGGTTGTTGGGCGCTCGATCGGAGAGCCCGGCCTGGAACGCGCTTCCGGCGGCGGCGCTGATCGCCTATCTGTCAACGCTCGTCGCCAATACCGTCCGGATCTCTCTGGCGCTGTGGCTGCAACGGATGCCGGCGGAGTTCGGCTGGGCGCACTCCGCTCAATTTCACCGCCTCGAGGGGATCTGCATCTACTTCGGGGCGCTACTGCTGCTGTTCGCGGCCGGTGAAAAGCTGCGCGCCCAGCAAACTTCCAGCCGCTCTGGGCGGGCGCTCTGGCCGCTGCTGGTCTACTACGCGACGGCGCTCGGCCTCCCGCTGGCGAACGGCGCCGATCGTCGCGCGGCCGATTTCCGTGAGCACGCGCTCTTCGTGCTGTTGATCCCCTGGCTGTGGCTGCTCTTGATTGAAGCCTTCCGCCGCGCTCGTTCCTGGTGGTCGCTCGCGGCGGACCCGGTCAGCGATGCCGCAGCCGTAAACTCTGCCAACTGCCATCGGCCGTCCAGCCTCCGTCCACCGCGAGAGCCTGGCCGTTGATGAAGCCGCTCTGTTCCGAATCGGCCAGAAAGGCCACGACGTTTGCGATGTCCTCAGCCGAGGCGAAGCGTCCCATGGGGACGCGGTCCGTGATATCCAGGTCGGTGTAGCTGCCACCGGCCTGGTCGGCCAGATCCATCTCGGTCTTGACCCATCCGGGGCAGACCGCATTGCAACGGACGCCGCGGCCGCCCCATTCGGCCGCGAGCGTTCGGGTCAGACCGATCAGGCCATGCTTCGAGGCGTTATAGGCGGCCCGATCCGCAATCCCCACCAGCCCGGCAATCGAGGCCACGTTCACGATGCTGCCCGAACGCTGCGCCAGCATGATCGATCCGAAGGCCCTCGCCATCAGAAAGGGAGCGACCAGATTGACCTCGATCACGCGGCGAAACTGGTCGGAGGAGGTCTCTTCGGCGGGCACAATGCAACTGATGCCGGCGTTGTTGACGAGCAGATCCGCCCGCCCCCATTGCGCCCGGACAGTCTCGGCGAACCCGTTGACGACGACCTCATCCGAGATGTCGCCGACCAGTTCGAGGACCGCGCCGCCGCCGCGTTCGACCAGCGCCCGCGTCTCGGCGGGAGCCCGCAGATCGTTGAGCGCCAGCGCATATCCGCGCTCGGCCAGGGTCTGAGCTACACGGCGGCCGATTCCCTGGGCCGCCCCGGTCACTATTGCTACACGCATCGTTCGTTCCTCAGTTTTGATGTTCAACCGCGAAAGACGCGAAAGCCGGATAATTTCGCGTCTTTCGCGGTTTCGAAGTACTCAATCGAAGTCGAGCGGATAAGGGCCCTCCGTGAACTTGCGGGAATGATAGCCCTTGGACCCCACCGCCAGCGAGAGCGGACTGCGCGGGTCCTCGCCCGCGCGGAGCCGCTCCAGCACGTAACCGAAGTCGTATCGCGGTTGCCAGCCCAGATCTCGCCGGGCCCGTTCATTGACATAGACCCGTTCGATCCCGGGAAACATCCGCCAGCCGCGGCGCGCATACTCCGACTCATAGTCCGGAAATCGGCGTTTCAAGACCTGCGGCGCCTGAGCCCGCAGTTCCGGAAGGTCGTCAGGGGTGAAGGGAGTGGTGGCGCTGATAATGTAACGGCCGAATCCGATCGCGGGCGCGCGGTCGAGCGCCAGCAGGTGGGCCGTCACGACGTCTTCGAGATCCACCCGCCGATAGAGAAACTCGTTCGCCTTGAGATTGCCGTCTTGATAGGACTCTCGCGCCTCCCGGCTGTCGTCCTCCTCCGGAAAGAAACGCGAGGTTCTCAGGACCAGGCAGGCCAGCCCGTAGTTCCGATGGAAGAGTTCGCAGAGATCTTCCGCGGCGGTCTTCGTGACGCCGTAGATGTTCTTGGGAACGGGCCGCACCTCCTCCGTCACCCAGACCGCGGGCGAGTCGGCGGACGGCGTCAGCGCCCGTCCGAAGGCGCTGGTCGTGCTGGTGAAGATGAACGAACCGATCCCCGCCGCGCGCGCCTCTTCCAGCAGATTGAGCGTTCCGGTCAGGTTGGTATCGATGAAGCGCTGGCGGCTATGGGTGCCGACGTGCGGTTTGTGCAGGGTCGCCACATGGAAGACCGCTTGAACCTCCTTCATCCCTGCTCTGACAAAGTCTCGATCGGTGATGGAACCGACCAGATCCGTAAAGTCCGACTGGAGAAGATCGAGACCGACCGCCTCGTGGTTCGTCTTCCTGAGGGTGCGGACCAACGCCTCGCCCAGATGACCGGCGCTACCAGTAACCAGGATTTTCATGTTCTGTTGTCTCTCTCGGTTTAAGACCCATGACGGATTGTTCAACCAATAATAATATAAAACCAGGCCAATAACCGGCCGATTATTGGCACTTGCGTTATGTTCTTATTCGTATTTTGGATTTGCAGCTTACATATCTTAAGATTACCCGGAAAAGTCGCTCGCTCGAAGTTCTATTTGAAACCGCATTAGGGATAGAAGGAGTCAACTCGATGCTGCAAGATCTCAAGTTTGCGCTGAAGCTGCTCTGGAAGCAGAAGGCCTTCAGCCTGGCCGCCCTCCTGACTTTGGCGTTATGCATCGGCGCGAATACCGCCGTCTTTACGGTCTTGAATGCCGTGGTCCTGAACGGGTTGCCGTTTCCGGCCGCCGATCGATTGGTGACCCTCTACAACATCTACCCGGGAGTCGGCGTCACGGACCGGGGAGCCAACGGCGTCCCGGACTACCTGGATCGGCGCAAGCTGACGGACGTCTTCGACGAGGTCTCCCTGATCGGAGACATCGGATACGATGTCGGGCCCGAGGGGGCCACCCGCCGGATCCAGGCCGAGTATGTGACGCCCTCCTATTTTCGCGTGCTGAAGACGACGCCGCTGCTGGGCCGAACCTTCACCGACGAGGAGGCCGTTCAGGGCCAGGATAAGGTCGCCATTCTGACCGAGTCGCTCTGGGTCGAGATGTTCGCCCGCAGCCCGAAGGTGCTGGACCAGGAGATTCGGCTGAGCGGCCTCCCCTACCGGATCGTCGGCGTCATGCCGGATACGTTCCAGGCGCTGAACCGGGATCGGAGGCTGTGGGTCCCGTTCGCCTTCACCCCGCAGCAGACCTCCGACGACGCGCGGCACAGCAACAACTGGGGGATGATCGCCAGCCTGAAACCGGGCGTCCCGATCACGCAGGCCCGACGACAGATCGATGAACTGAACCGGCGAAACCTGGACCTTTATCCCAAGTACCGCACGCTGCTGGAGAGCGCGCAGTTCCAGACGCGGGTCGTCGGTCTCAAGGACGAACTGGTCCGCGACATCCGCGGCATTCTCTACCTGCTGCAGGCCGCCGTCCTGGTGGTGTTGTTGATCGGATGCGTGAACCTGGCCAATCTGATGCTGGTCCGAACCAGCGCCCGGCTCAAAGAGCTGGCGGTGCGGTTCTGTCTCGGCGCCCGACGCGGGCGGCTCGCCCGGCAACTGCTCACCGAGAGCCTCGTCATCTCGTTGCTGGGCGGATTGTCGGGAATCGGATTCGCGCTGGGCGGCGTCCAGATGCTGGCTTTTCTGGCCGGCGAGGAGCTGCCCCGCGACGCCAATCTGCAGATCAACGGCCAGGTCCTGATCTTCACGATGGTCGTCTCGGTGCTGACCGGCCTGGCCTTCGGCCTCATTCCGCTGCTGCAGTTGTTCAAGAGCGATCTGAACGGAGTCTTTCGCGGCAATGAACGCCTGGGCACCGCCGGACGGCAGGTGCTGTCGCTGCGGGCGGCGCTGGTGGTCTCTCAGATCTCGCTGGCCTTCGTGCTCCTGATCGGATCCGGCCTGCTGACCCGGAGCTTCCTGCGATTGATGGACGTCAACCCGGGATTCCGGGCGGAGAACGTCGTGACGGCCCGGTTCTATCTGCCCGGGCATCGCTATGAGAAGCCGGAGCAGCGACGGAACTTCGTGGCCTCGCTGTTGGCCGGGGCGCGGGCGATCCCGGGAGTCAAGCAGGCGAGCGTCACCTCCTTCCTGCCGTTCAGCGGCAACAACAATGCCAGCGCCATCGCGATCGTGGGCCGGCCCCTGGGGCCCGGAGAACTCCCCCCGGTGCCGGGTTGGAATACGATCGACGGCGGTTATCTGGAGACCATGAGGATTCCGCTGCTCGCCGGCCGCAACTTCTCCGACAGTGACGGGCCGAACTCCATGAAGGTGGTGCTGGTCGATCAATTCATGGCGCAGAAGTACTGGCCGAACGGCGACGTCCTGGGCGCCCGGCTCCAGGAGCTCGAGGGTAAGGAGCCGCCCTACACCGTGGTCGGAGTCGTGGGCAGCGTCAAGACCGGAGATCTGGCCGAACAGAATCCGGTCGGCCAGATCTACTTCCCTTACCAGCAGGGCGGGCAGGAGAGCATGCATCTCGTCCTCCGCAGCGAGACCGGCGAGGTCCCGCTGATCAATGCCCTGAGGCGTGAACTGGCGCAGATCGACCCGCAGTTGGCGCTCTACGATACCAAGACCATGCCGGAACGAATGTCCGGATCGTTGACGACCCGGCGGGCGGCCATGGTTCTCTGTCTGGTCTTTGCCGGGCTGGCGCTGCTGCTCTCGGCGATCGGACTCTACGGCGTCCTCGCCTACAACGTCACGCAACGGACGCGCGAGATCGGCATCCGCATGGCGCTCGGCGCGAATGCCCGGGATGTGCTGCGGATGATCCTGGAGCAGGGCCTGAAGGTGACGGGGATCGGATTGGCGATCGGCGCCGCCGGCGCCTTCATCCTGACCCGCGCCATGTCGGCGCTGCTCTACGAGGTGACCCCTCACGATCCGCTGGTCTTTCTGCTGACGGGCGTCCTGCTGGCCGGAGTGGCATTGACCGCCTCGCTCATTCCCTCGCTGCGGGCGATCTGGATTCAGCCCTCATCCGCCCTGCGGCATGAATAGAAAGTGCCGAGCAGGGAACTCCTTTGAGATTCAAACCGTGAAAGACGCGAAACAAGTTGTTTCGCGTCTTTCACGTCTTTCGCGGCTGATCTTGAAAATCGCCGCCTTGACAGGCGGCGCCTTCAGCGCGGTCGTCTCCAAGTCCGGAACAGGGGATTTTCATGGCGGCGCGCGTTACTTTCACCGCCACGCGGGGCTCAATGCCAACAACTTTCTCCGCCACGCCGCCGGACTCAATCCCGACGGAACCGAGAAACAGCCGCGGGCCCTCTACCGAGACCACAACGTCGGGGACGACATCGGCGGGCCGGTCTCTCTGCCGTTCCTGAACTTCAATACCCAGTTCTCCTCGATCAACGGCAATACCGACCTGACGGTGCCGACCTCGACCGGAGAGACCCAGACCGACCGGGTGCTCTTCGATCGGTAACACCAGGCCTCCATCACCGACAACCTGCGGCCCGCCGGAAGTGCGCTGCCGATCGGGACCTGTTTCGGCGAAGACAACGGCGTCCGGGATCCGCGGATTCTGCAGCTCGGAGTCAAGATCTACTTCTAGCTCCGGGCTCACTTTGCCGTAATTTAAGATTTGAGATTTGAGATTTGAAATGGATCATCTCAAATCTCAAATCTCCGGAGCGCAGGTTGAGAGTCAAACCGCCTTTATTTCAGGTAACTTGCTTTCCAGAGTGCGCTGTCTCTTAGCGGAAGAAAATTTCCGGCCGGCAATCCGCCGCAGTTTGGCCGACCGTAAACAACCACGTGTCGTTTATCTTTGTATGTCGGCCATTGACAATCGGCCCGTCTCCATATGAAATGAGCAGGTCGGCACACAATACTAGCGTAGATGTTTTGATCTTTCGTCGCCTTGACAGCGGCCTCGGCCGTGGCGCCGTGCTCACGCAACCTCCCCTGGGTGCCCAATTCCGTGGCCAGCGTAATCCTTGCTTGCGACATTACGACATTCTCAATTTACCCCTAACCAATAACCTTGATTAGCCCTGTCGTGGTTGTATGACCTGGCAGGTTATTTCACTTGGAGGCAAGTAACAAATGAATAGTTTCAAGACTATGGTCCTGGGCGTGGCGTTGGTGGCGGCCTTGGCTGTCACCGGGTCGGCTCAAGATAAATCTCTCTACGAGCGTTTGGGCGGAAAAGACGCGATCTCAGCGGTAGTTGACGAGTTCGCGGGCATCGTCCTCAAAGACGAGCGCATCAACAAAAAGTTCGCCAAGAGCGATGCCAATCGTCTCGTGACCAACCTCAAAGCCTTCGTCTGCAAGGCGACCGGTGGTCCGTGCGAATACAAGGGCAAGTCCATGAAGGATTCCCACAAGAACATGGGCTCCACCGAGGGTGAATTCAACGCCCTGGTCGAAGACCTGGTCAAGGCTCTCGATAAATTCAACGTTCCGGACAAAGAAAAGAACGAGCTGCTCGGAGCTCTGGGACCGTTGAAGGGCGACATCGTCGAAGTCAAATCCCAAGCCACTGGAACCGAATTGCCGAAGACGTTCCAGCCGGCTCCGCCGATTCACTAAGCAGATCGACTCTCGGGAGCGGCCTGCCGGGCCACTCCCGGTGTCATGCTGACTGGAGATGGGAGGAGAGATTCTCCCATCTCTTTTTTTTGCTCTTCCACTCTCTACTTCACCAGTCGCCATCTTCTTGGATCCGATCACTCTATCCGCTATTCCCTTAGCGGATCCTTATCCGAATATTTCCATAAATTCAAAAATATGGATGGCAAAATCGTACATCTATATTGTTAGGTCCGTAAGTGAAACAGTATCAGTTATAACGATTAGTGATATTATTGGCACATGATTTGCGGCCATTTTATTGTAAACAAAGCGTAGCTCAAGACGCTTTTCGTAATCGTCTTACATCTTTATTGCAGTCCTCGGCAGATCACAGGAGATGATTACTTAAAAGAGGGATCTTTAAACGATTGATACTTGAATGGCTGGGAGAGTGGTCGTCAGCCTGAGTCCAGTCTTCGAAAGTTCAAGCGAAGCCCCTCAATTAAGCCTAAATCAAACTACTTCGGCAGCGAATAGCTGTGGTTAATCCATCTGGAGGAGAGAAGTTATGAAGGTAGATTTTAGCGGCTTCGCGCAGGCGCGAGCACTGGTATTGGCTTTGCTGACGGTGCTCTCACTGGTGGGGCAGATGTCGGCCCAATCGATCGCCACGCGAGTGAACGGGACGGTCAAGGATGCATCGGGTGCGGCGGTCGTGGGAGCCAAGGTGACCCTGATCGACAAGGGGACGGGCCGCCAATTGACCACCAGCACCAATCAGGAAGGGTTCTTCGTCTTCCCCGATGCGCGGGCGGGCATGTATTCCGTCACTGTCGAACAGGCGGGATTCAAGAAGATCGAGGTGACCGACATTCAGGCGAACGTCGATATGGCGGCGACAGTCAATGTCACGCTGGAGGTCGGGCAGGTGGCGGAGGTGGTGACGACCACGGCCTCGCAGGATCAGCTCGTGGTCAACAACGAGAACGCCTCGCTGCAGACGACGGTGCTGGAACGCCAGATCAACGATCTGCCGCTCAACGGACGCAACCCGCTGGATCTGGCCGGGCTGCAGGCCGGAGTGGCGTCCAACGGCGGAGACTATCGCACGGCCTCGATCAACGGGCTGCGCGGGACCTTCAGCAACCTGACCTGGGACGGAGTCAATATCAACGATAACTTCATCCGGACCGACAGCCTCTTCGGCGCCGCCGCGCCCAGCGTGGCCTCCGTCTCGGAGTTCACCCTGACGACGCAGAACGGCGGCCCGGACGACGGCCTGGGGGTCGCCCAGCTCAAGCTGGTCACGCCGCGCGGTTCGACGGACTATCACGGACAGCTCTTCGAGTTCCATCGCAATGACGCCTTCGATGCCAACACCTTCTTCAACAACCGGGACGGACTCCCGAAGGAGAAGCTGATTCAGAATCAGTTCGGGTTCAACCTGGGCGGACCGATCAAGCTCCCCAAGAAGATCTTCGGGCCGCTGGGCATGGACAGCCAGAAGCTCTTCTTCTATACCTACTACGAGGGGACGCGGATCGCGCAGGGCGCCACCCGCAACCGGCGGGTTCTGACGCCGTCGGCCAAGCAGGGGCTCTTCACCTATCGGGCGGCCGACGGTTCGACCCAGACCGTCAACCTGCTGGCGCTGAGCGGCCGGGCCGTGGATCCGCGGATCCAGACGCTGCTCAACCTGACCCCGGCTCCCAACAACCTGACGATCGGCGACGGAGTCAACTATACCGGGTTCAGCTTCAACAGCCCGGCGCCCGAGTCGGATACGCTCTTCGGATTCCGCACCGACTACGAGTATTCGGAGCGCCACCGGTTCGAGGCCAACTTCAGCCGCTACTCGCTCAACTTCCCGAACGACACGTTCAACGACATCGGCTCGCAGTTTCCGGGGCTGCTCGGCGGGGGCCAGGCCTCGGTGCGGCCGCGCGGATCGTTCGCCTGGAACTGGACCCCGACCGCGACTCTCAACAACGAGTTCCGGGTCGGCTTCTTCAAACAGAATCCCAACTTCTTCAGCGACGAGAAGTTCGCGCTCGGGTACCGGCTGACCTTGCCGAACGACTCGGCGGGAGCGGCGATCGCGACCAATCCGGTCCAGAACTTCCTGCCCCAGGGGCGGAACGTGACCACCTACGAGTTCATCGATAACGCCTCGTGGGCCAAAGGCAATCACAACATCCGGTTCGGCGGCAACTTCCGGCGAGTCCTGGTCCAGCCCTTCAACTTTGGCAACACGTTGCCAACCTATACGCTCGGATTCAACGCCGCCAACAATCCCAATCCGCTGAATCGGAACCTCTTCCCCGGGTCGGTCACGCAGCCCAACGGCACCGTCACCCCCGGGATCTCCGCCAACGCCTTCACCAATGCCACGGCCATCCTGGCCTTGCTGACGGGCTCGGTCACCAGCGGCGCCCAGACCTTCAACGTCACCAGCCGCGATTCGGGATTCGTGAAGGGATCGGGGTCGATCCGCAATATCAACTACTACGCGATCGGCGGTTACGGGAGCGACACCTGGCGGCTCAAAGACAACCTGACCCTGACCCTGGGGCTGCGTTACGAGTTCATCTCGGTGCCGACGGAGGCCAACGGTCTAGCCCTGCTGCCGAAAGGCGGTCTGGATGCCCTGACCGATCCGAACGCGATCCTCGACTTCGCCGGGTCCGGGACGTCACGGGCCTTCTACAAGAACGATTTCAACAACTTCGCGCCGACGATCAGCATCGCCTGGGATCCCTTCCGCGACGGGAAGACCTCGATCCGCGCCGGCTACTCGATCTCTTACGCGATCGACAACAACGTGACGACCGTCCAGAACGCGGCGATCGCCAGCAACGCGGGGCTCTCCTCAGCGGTGAATCTCATCAATCTCTCCGGCACGGTCACCAACGGCGGTCTGGTTTCGATCCCGACGCCGGCCTTCAAGGTGCCGCGCCCGATCACCGATAACCTGGCGATCACTCAGACTCCGACGCTCTTCACCATCGACCCGAACCTGAGAACCCCCTATGTCCAGCAATGGACCCTGGGAGTCTCCCGGGAGATCATGCGAGATACGGCGGTCGAGGTCCGGTACGTCGGCAACCACGGGGTGAAGCTGACCCGCGGGATCGACACCAATCAGGTGACCATCTTCAGCAACGGATTCTATGATGACTTCCTGCGGGCCCAGCGCAACCTCAACGCCAACGGTGATCCGAGGACGGGGGAAACGCTGCAGGTCTTCCCCAGACTCGGACTGGGCGGCAGTCTGGGCGACGCCAACGTCATCAATCTGATCGCACAGGGCCAGGTCGGGGAGTTGGCCAATATGTACACCGCCGCTCGCCGGACCTATCTCACGCCCGGCGCCAACAGTTCGTCTCTCTCGCCGGGCTTCTTCCTGCCGGCGAATCCGAACGCCTACGTGACGGACTATGTCGGCAACTACTCCTACTCCAACTACCACGCCCTGCAGATCGAGATGCGCCGCCGGCTGCGCAGCGGCATCTATTTTCAGACCAACTATACCTACGGCCGCAACTTCACCGACTTCGACGGCGCGCAGACCAACTTCTCCGGCCTGCTGGACTTGAATGCCGGAATCGCGCTCGAGAAACGGCGGAGCAGCCAGGATATCACCCACATCTTCAAGGCCAATGCGGTCTATGAACTGCCCTTCGGCAAGAACAAGCGGTTCCTGAACGGCGGCGGCGCGCTCAACAAAGTGGTCGGCGGGATTGAGATCAGTCCGATCGTCGGGCTGCAGTCGGGCCGGCCGATCTCGATCCTCTCGGCGCTCGGGACTCGCAACCGCACCGGACGGTCGGGGCGAAATACCGTCGTCACCGACCTCTCGCTGAGCCAGTTGAAACAGAAGACCGGAATCTTCTACGATGCGGACGGCAATCCGGTCGTCTTCGATCCCAGTCTGATCGACAGCCTGAACAATCCGGCGGCGGGCCAGTTCGGAAACCTGCAACAGACTCCGGTCAGCGGTCCCCGTTTCTTCAACACCGATATCGCGGTGATCAAACGGACCTCCCTGAGCGAGCGGATCAAGTCGGAGTTCCGCGCGGAGTTCTTCAACGCCTTCAATACCGTCAACTTCAATGTGGGCGAGGATCAGAACATCAACAGTCCGGCCTTCGGCCAGATCAACGATACCTATGATCCGCGCATTCTGCAGTTCTCATTCAAACTGATCTTCTAAGATCCGTTCCCCGGAGAGGAGAGAGGGGCTGCCCCCTCTCTCCTTCCAGGCTCCGCTCGATCACTTCAGCTTGATCACCGGCAGCTCATGATCTCCCGGAAACCTGAGTTCGAAGCCCATGGCGGTCTTGTTGGCCCCGACGACGCGGCCGTCGTGCGCATCGATCACGACCTCGACCGTGGAGATGATGAGACCGGTCGTGGAGACGTCTGACATGCCTTCGGCCAGGATCCGGATCCGATACAGGATCTGCTCCTTCTCCCGCACCAGACTGCACTTGATGACCTGGCCGGGCATCTGACCGACCGCAATCTGGATCGCCTGCTGCATGGTGATGGTCGCCTTCCTGGCCAGTTCGGCCTGGGCCACCCGGTCCTGCGCCAGCATCAGGTTTCTCGTCCTGGCAGCCTCAAGCTTCTGCGCCTCCACCCGCGCGAAGAACTCCCGGCGCGACTGTTCCGCCCGAAGCTCCAGTCGGGCGTTCCGCTCCAGCTCCCGGGCCTCTTTTGAGGCCGGCGCTTCGCTCTGACCGGCGCTTCGCCGGGCCGTCTCGCCCGGCTTCGGCATCCTGCGCGCTCCCGGCTCCTGCACTTCGACCGCTCCCGATGGCGTCCGCGCCGGCGGTTGGGGGCAATCCTGGGTCGCGATGCCGAGAGTGCGGGAGTATGACGCCGCCGCGATCCCCGGGACGGCCAGGACCAGCGCCGCAGAGATCAACAGCAGGCTCTTCCGGCCAACACTGAGCTTCGGTCTTCTCAAGATGGTCATAATGCGTTCCTCCAAGTTTTCGGCATCGGCCTCGCGCAACAACTGCTCGGGCAGGACGATCACCGGATTGAAGGTTCCGAGAGTCACGGGCGGCGGGACCTCGGTCGAGCACCGAAGCTCCACCCGCTCCACCCTCAGGGCCTCTCGACTTCGGTCGAGGATCGCCCGCACGCGATCTTCACACTCGACCGGATAGAGGCTCCGGGCGATCGCCCGCGTCCGCCGCCATCAACGCGAGCTGCCAGGCCGCATTCAACAGAAAGGTCAGGACCAGTCGGCTAAGCATCGGCCTGGCCCTCCCCCTCGGACTCGTCCAACAATCGTTTCAGCCGCTCCAGCTTCTCGGCATCGAGATGCCTGGTCTCCACCAGGCTCATGACCAGACTCTCGGCCGAGCCCCCAAACAGCCGCTCGACCAGATCATTGACCGTCTGGCTGACGATCTGCTTGCGGCTGATGGCCGGCTGATAGAAGTAGGCCCGGTCCTTCAGCTTCCGTTTGACCTTCCCCTTGCGGTGCAGGATGTTGAGCATCGTCTGGACCGTGGTATAGGCCAGCTCCCGCTCCAGCCCCTGCTGCACGGTCTGGACGTTGGCCGCGCCGGTCTCCCACAACACCTTCATGATCTCCAGCTCCAGCGGCGTCAATTGTTCCGATTTTTGCCTTGCCATCTTTCGCCTCCTAATTTTTTAGGAATATAGGGCGCCCCGCCGCCCCCTGTCAACTAAATATTTAGGAGTCGATCGGGCGCTTTTTTTTTGAGGCCCGGCAATATCCCGCGGAGTCTCGCGTCTTTCAATCATGAGTGAGACGGTCAGTCCCGACCGCGGTGCCCCGATTTAACCCGGTGGAACGGACACGAGAATAGAGCGCCGGATGCAGCGTGGAGCGGAGCCCACACGAACGGATCGGGAGTCGAGATGCTTGGCTCTCCCGGGGGTTTTGCTCAACTGAGCCTCGCTTCTGTTCGGGCTCTATTCTCGTGTCCGTTCCGCGCCGACCGGCGGCGGAATCTTGAAGGCGTTCGATCCCTCGACGTAAGATGCAGCGTGCCCAGATCTTCAGATTCCGGGAGAGGCTCCATGGACTCAATCATCAGAGAACGCACATCGATTCAAGTCGTCGACCAGGGCCGGCGGGCGTTGACCGAATGGGAACACGCTCAGCCGGTCAACTTCTATGAGACGGACCGCCAGTTGCAAAACCTGCTGGAACTTCACTGGGGCCCGGATCGCTTGCACGCCCATGCCGAAAGGCTCTCGAGGTTCGGCCACGAAGCGGCGACGGTCGTGGACCGGGCCGTGCGAAGCGCCAACCAGGTGGAGAATCTGCCGCGACTCGATCGTTATTCGGCCACCGGCGAACGGACGGAAGAGGTCGCGCACAGCGCGGATCATCATCTGGCGGGCCGGTACATCTACGGTTCCGGCGCGATGTCCGTCTACGCGGAGCCCGGCCACAACCTGCTCGCGCTCGCGCTCTTCTATCTGTCGTCATATAACGGCGAGGCCGGACATAACTGCCCGCTCGCCTGTACCGCCGGTCTGATCAAGACCCTGCAATCCGCCGGCGGAGAGGAGTTGAAGACCAGGTATCTGCCGAGACTGCTCGACCCGGACTACGCCGCGAGGTTTCACGGCGCCCAATTTCTGACCGAGATCCAGGGCGGTTCGGACGTCGGGGCGAATGCCGTGACGGCGACGGTGCTGGACGGCGAGCGAAACACGTGGGCGCTCAATGGCGAGAAGTGGTTCTGTTCGAACGTGACGGCAGATCTGGCCCTGGTGACGGCCCGCCCCGAAGGCGCTCCCGCCGGAACCAGGGGGCTGGGCCTATTTCTGGTCCCGCGCCGGCTCGACGACGGACGGCCGAATGGAGTCTTCATCCGCCGGTTGAAGGAGAAGCTCGGAACCAGATCGCTGGCGACCGCCGAGGTCGATCTCCAGGCCGCGCTCGCATATCAGATCGGCGGGCCCGGGCAGGGATTTCAACAGGCGATGGATCATGTGATCAATACTTCGCGCCTCTACAACTCGGTGGGTTCGGCGGCGGCGGCGCGGCGGGCCTACGTCGTGGCCTGGACCTACGCCCAGCATCGCCGGGCCTTCGGAACGGCGATCAAAGATTTCCCGCTGGTGCAGGAGACGCTGGCGGAGATGCGCAGCGTCTCCGCCGCCCTGACCTCCGGCAGCCTCTACCTCGCCCATCTCCGCGACGAGATCGAGTCCGGCCGGGCCGGCGAAACGACCCGGCAGTTCTTTCGGCTGGCCGTCAATCTCAATAAGTATCGCAGCTCGATCCTGAGCACGGAGATCATTCGCCGCGGAATCGAGGTGCTCGGAGGCAACGGCGCGATGGAGAACTTCTCCGTGCTGCCGCGCCTCTTGCGCGACAGCGTCATCTTCGAAGCCTGGGAGGGCGCGCACAACACGCTGCTGGCCCAATCGGTGCGCGATCTTCAGCGCCATCACCTGCACCAGGCCTTCTGCGCGGAGCTGACGGCCTGGTTCGACTCCCTCAAAGATCCGGAGTGGAGAGATCGGGCGCGCGGGCAGGTGGAGACCTTGCGTTCCGAATTCGATTCGCTGCTCACACTGGATGAGCCGTCCGCCGGCATCCGGTTCAGACCGCTGGCGGATCGGATGATGTGGCTCTTCTATGCGGCCTGCCTGGGACGCGAGATGGAGTGGGAGGAGGCGAAGCGCCAATCGGGAAGCATCCGCCTCTGCCTCGAGTGGATCTGGCAAGAGCGGCTCGAGAGTTCCGGCCGGAAAGATTGGGACGGCTATCTGCGGCTGATCGCGAAGATCACTTCCAGCCTGTAAGCAGATTTGAGGGTTGAAAGACAAACCGCGAAACGCGCGAAATACGCTGAATCAGCCATCTTCAGCGTATTTCGCGGTCTCAAATCTCAAATCTTCTGGCCGCGGCGGATTTTGTGGGTGTGCCCTTCGGCGCTCAAGCCTGCCCACAAAATCCGGGGCGGTCAGCAAATCTTATTTCGTTGGGATTCGGAGAACGGAGAGCGATTGCGGCGCCACCGTGAAGACCAGTTCATTCGAGGGAACGGCGAACTGCTGCTCCACCGGTGAGACCCTGGTCGGCGCGTCCAGACTGTTCTCGGCCTGGAGATCGGCGTTGGACAGCACGAAGGCTCTCCCCGACTGGCCCACCTTCGCGGCGCCCGCCAGGCGGATGCGAACCGCTCTCGATGAGGCTTCGGCATTCACGATCTTGAGCACGATCTCTCCCGACCGCTCGTCCAGAGTCGAGCTGGCGAACAGATTCTGCTGTCCGTTCTTCGCCGAGCCATTGACCTGGATCGGCAGGATCCGGGTGCCGCGATTGACGCTGAACAGCTTCTGCACATAGTAGTTGGGCGTCCCATAAGATCGCAGGTTGTCGAACCAGATCAGATTGGGCGTCCATTGCCAGGCGTCCACGTGGCCAAAGAGCGGCGCATAGGACGACATCAGGATCACGTCGGCGTTCCGTTCGAGGCCGGTGATGAAGGCCGCCTCCGACATCGCGCACTCCCAGGTGTTCTTGTTCTCGGGGCGAGCGACGCCGACGCTCTGGGCTGCATACTCGCCGGCGAAGACCTTCGGACCGTTGCGCGGGTAGTCGTCATACCGCCCGACATTGTCGCGGAACCATTTCGGCGGCATGTAGTAATGCTCGTCGATGATCTCGGCTTTGAGCTCCCGCAACTTGTCCCACAGGAAATGGAACCGCTCATCGTTCGGCGCGGGCCCGGCGCTGGAGACGAGCATGATCTTGGGATATTTCGATTTGATGGCCTTGGCGAAGCGCTGGTATCGCTCGATGTACTGCGGCCCCCACTGTTCGTTGCCGACCCCGATCATCTTCAGATTGAAGGGGGCCGGATGGCCCATCGCCGCGCGTTTGCGCCCCCACGTCGTGGCCGCCGAGCCGTTGGCGAATTCGATCAGGTCGAGCGCATCCTGGATGTAATGATCCAGATCGTCCATCGGAGCCAGTTCGCTGGAGTTGAACTGACAGGCCATGCCGCAGTTGAGAATCGGGAGCGGCTCCGCGCCGATGTCTTCACTGAGCTGGAAGTACTCGTAATACCCGAGGCCGAACGATTGATAGTAGTCCGGCGCGGGACGATGCCGGAACTCCGTGTTCCAGCGATTGACGATCAGGCGACGATCCGCCAGCGGGCCGATGGTCGTCTTCCACTGATAGCGCGTCTCCAGATGCCGGCCCTCGACGATGCAGCCGCCGGGAAAACGCAGGAAGCCCGGCTTCAGATCGCTGAGCAGTTGCGCCAGATCGGCGCGCAGACCGTTCGGACGGTTCTTCCACGTCTCCTTCGGAAAGAGCGAGATCAGATCCACGTCGACCGCGCCCGGCCCATCCACCAGCAGGTTCAAGCGCGCCTTGGCGCTGGTCTCCGCCGCCCGGATCACCGCCGAATACTGCTTCCAGCCCGAGTTCAAACCGCCGATCTTGGCCTCTCCCAATTTTTTGCCGTCGGCATCTTCCAGCTCGACCAGCAATGCGGTCTGGGCGCCGTCCACCTGGCGAGCCCGAATGGAGAAGAGATACTCCGCGCCCTGCTGCAGGCCGATTCCGCGAAACCCTTCGTTGGTCACGCCGAATCCGCCGCCGCCCGCTTCCGCCTTCAGGCGCAGGTAGTGCCGATTGGCGAGATTGTCCCGCGAGCCCGCATCGTAGATCTGCAGAGTCCCCTTGGCCTCGCCCCGCGCCACGCGCTTCCAGCCCATCATCGGCTCCTGGAACTCGAACGAATGATTCTTGACCCGTTCAGGATAGAGGCCGCCGTCGGCGGCGAAGTTGATGTCTTCGAAGAAGAGCCCGAAGAGGCTCGATGAGATGGCCCCGCCCGGCCGGTCGACCTGCACCGTGAGCGTGTCGCCCGTCTCCTGAGCCTGCCCTTCCCGCAGCGCGGTTCCGCTCCACAGACCGATCAGCGCGAAGAGCGCGACCGCAGATGCTAGCTGTGTACCTGGCGTCTTCATTTTCATAGTTGTTGATGGTTCGAGGTTAGAGGTAGTTTATAACTGTGCGGATCTGCACAATCCAACCAAACGCTTGCGTATTTATCATTGAAATACACATGCGTCAAGTGTGAAGACCGGTAGCTCGCGAGGCAGGGGGGCCGGCCGGGCCGGCCCTGTGAGAGGGACCGCGAAGTACGCGGAGTCCCGATCATCGCGGTCGATGCGGGGCCGGCGTACCTCGCGGTGGAGGCTCGATCAGTGCTGATCCAGCGGGATGGCGAGGTCGATGACCTGGTCATCGGTGTTGAACTTTCCTCGCTTGGTGGCCTTTCCGGTCAAAAGGTCGATCTCATAGAGCTTGACCTTGCCTTGGTCCGTGGTCAGGGAAGCGAACGCTTTCGTGCCGACCGCGACGCCGTCGCTGATCACGCTGTAGATGTCGAACCCGACGACCGGCGTGGTGTCGACGGTCAACTTACCCGTCGCCGCCAAGGCCCCGGTGTTCGGAGGCGACTGAATGACGACCTGGTCCAGGTTGGCATCGATGTCGTAGAGAGTGGTGGCGGTGTCGGGATCGACGTCGTTGTTGGTGTAGGCGATGCCCGCCACATCCGTCGCGGTGGTCGGCGGATCCGTCGGATAGTTGAGGTCCGCGTCCTCCGTGGTGGCGCCGGCCGTCACGTCGTGGCGCAGGTTCTGCCCGGTGTTGCTGACGATCCGCAGCCGATCGGCCGCCGGATTGAAATCGATGGCGAAAGCCGTCCCGTCCAGAGCCACGGTCAGGGCGTTGACGAAGACGGCGGTGGCGTCGGTCGTGTTGATGGTGTAGATGTTGCCCTTGCTGCCGAGTCCGTAGAGCAGGCCGTCCTGAACCCGGAAGTCGATGCCGACCAGCGTCTCGTCCGTGTCGAGCCCGCTCACCGTGCCGACGCTCTTGGAATCGCTCGGGTCATCCTCGTAAAATCGAATCAACCGCTGGTCGCTGGTCAACGCGAAGATCTTGAGCCCGCGGTCTCGTTTCTCCTTATCGTTGCCATCGTGTTTGTCGTGATCGTTGCGATTTTGCCGGTTGCCTTGCTGGGCCAGAACTCCAGAGCTGATCATGACCATAATGATCATGAGCATCATAAATTTCTTTCGCATAATGTTTTCCTCACGAAAATGACCGCTGTGTGAAAGATCCTAGCAGGAGCGATCTACCCGATAGGAATTGTCTGTTCATGGTTTCAAGGTGTCGCCGAACCAGCTCGTCCTGAGCGTCATTGAGCAAGGAGCGTTGAAACGTCTCCCAAGGGCGTGAACCTGCTTGGTCTGGTGGCTTGCATTCACGACTCCGTCTCAAAAGCTATACAATCAGACTGACTGATGTCCGCACGAGCTGAGCGACTATTGGCGGGGGAAGTCTCAGAATATGAATCCTTCCTGAGAAAAACTTGAGGCCTCCCCGCCTCGGAAATGCCCGAATCTATTATGATTTCATCATATTTTCGATCACTCGAAGATCGACAGAACCAACAAAATGGAAGAAAAACTGGGTCCGCGCCGTCTAATAGGTATGAACGGATGAAGGCAGAGCAGAGGGAGCAGCAACGGCCAGCATGATGATGACGATCGATGATGGAGAAACGCGCCACGATCAATGAACCGGACAACGAGAGGCGCTTGATCGAAGCCTGCCAGGAGGGCGACCGTGAAGCGTTCCGGCAGTTGTTCGAGATTTATCAAGACCGCGTCTGGTCGATCGCCCGGCACTATGCCGGCGATGAAGTCGCCGCCCGGGATCTGACCCAGCAGGTCTTT
>DATEFT010000817.1:0-6530 GCA_035280505.1 Blastocatellia bacterium
GATCGGCGGAACCTGGGGGCCCGTCGACGAGCAGGAGTCGCTGGCCGCGCTCCATCGCGCGATCGATCTCGGCGTCAACTTCATCGACACGGCCGATGTCTACGGCGACGGTCTCAGCGAGCGGCTGGTCGGACGGCTCAAACGCGAGCGTTCGGAGGAGATCTTAATCGCGACCAAGGCCGGACGGCGCCTGGAACCTCACGTGGCCGACGGTTACACCGCGGCCAACCTGACCTCCTTCGTCGAACGCAGCTTGCGGAATCTGGGAGTCGAGACCATCGATCTGCTGCAGATCCACTGCCCGCCGACCGAGGTCTACTATCGCCCGGAGGTCTTCGGCGCGCTCGACGAGCTGACCCGGCAAGGCAAGATTCGTTACTACGGGGTCAGCGTCGAGAAGGTCGAAGAGGCGCTCAAGGCCATCGAATATCCGAACGTCCAATCGGTGCAGATCATCTTCAACCTCTTCCGCCAGCGGCCGTCGGAACTCTTCTTCCGCGAGGCCCAGCGCCGGAAGGTCGGAATTCTGGCCCGATTGCCGCTCTCGTCCGGCATGTTGACGGGCAAATTCACCCGCACCAGCCAGTTCGACTCCGGCGATCATCGCTCCTTCAACCGCGAGGGCGCGGCCTTCGATAAGGGCGAGACCTTCTCCGGCATCGATTACGAGACCGGACTCAACGTGGTCGAAGAACTCCGCCGAATCGTTCCGGCCGGCATGAGTCTATCCCAGTTTGCGCTGCGTTGGATCTTGATGTTCGACGCCGTGACCTCCGCCATCCCCGGCGCCAAGCGCATCGCTCAGGTCGAAGAGAACCTCGCCGCCGCCGCGCTGCCGCCGCTCGACGAGCCGACCCGCGCGGCGATCGAGGACCTCTACCAGCGGTTCATCAAGTCGCTGGTTCATCATCGCTGGTAGAACTTCTCAAGAGGGGCCCGCTATCCTGGCTTGGCGGGCCCTGCTCGGCCCGGATGATGCGGCGAAACCAAAGATGTTCTCAACAAGATCCGCTGGTTTCCTTCATACTTCCGAGCCCATGTCTATTGCTCCTCCCGCGATTCGCGGGCTCCATCCGCCGCCGGTCCGTTGTCCGTCAAAACAACAAAAATGTGATATAGAGATCCAAAATCTACAGATCTGTGAGAAGCCCCGGCCGGCTGGCGGCCGCGATCAGCGGGCTCCTGTGCGCTCCGATTTTAAGTTGAGTGTTTGCAGGCGCTATTTTCCGCCGAATCGGATCTCTCGGCTTACTACTGGGTGGCGGAGCGGGCCCGATCAGGTACTAAGGTTAAACCAATAATCCAAACCGGCCTTTCTTAGAGGGCTGTAATGTGTGTGGTTGGGCCCCGGCCCGGGGAACCGGCATTGAAAAGAAAGACTTTAGTTCTTTAGTAACAATCCTGTCTCATTTAAGACGGAAGTCTACATTTTTGTAGTGCTGGATCCGGCGGGCGGAGCGGGGGGAAATCCGGGCCGGGCGAAAAAAGCCCGTCATTACAGGCTTTACGAGAGAGGTCCGGAGGACGGGGGCGTCTGGCATTTTGATTGCATCTGGAGATGGCGTAATCGAAACGCTAAAGACGACCAGAACCGGCTACAGATGCAAATCAATTTGGAGACAATTCGGCAGCATGCCGGCGAGAAGCTTCGTCGAATTGATTGCCACGCGAGTTCGACGGGGCGGATCGGGGCCTTCAAGAAGTTTTTGAAGATCGAGACCCAGCGGTTGCATCTGCGCCACCGATTCGGTTTTAGCGGTTCCCAGATCGTCGCGGCGCGGAGTTTGATCGTGGACCTGCTGATTCAGCGGGTGGCGCGGGCGGCGGTTGAAAACAGGTACGGCGAGGCGAGCCCGGCGGGGCAGTTCGCGATCGTCGCGCTCGGCGGATACGGGCGGCAGGAGCTGGCGCCCCACTCGGACATCGATCTGCTCTTCCTGCACGAGGGGCGGCCGGATGCCGGAGAGGCGGCGCGGCTGACCGAGGAGATTCTCTACCTGCTCTGGGATATCGGTTTCACGGTCGGCCACAGCGCTCGTTCGGTGAGCGAGTGCGTGTCGATGGCCAAGGAAGACATCGTCTCTCGCAACTCGATGATCGAGGCGCGGTTCATCTGGGGCCAGACGCCGGTCTTCGAGAAGCTCGGCGAGCGGTTGAGCGAAGAGGTCTTTGATAAACAGAAACGTCAACTTCTGGACGAGTTGATGGTCGAGCGCACGGGGCGGTATCAGAAGTTCGGAGACGTGGTCTGCGTGCAGGAGCCCAATGTCAAAGAGACGGCGGGCGGGCTCCGCGATCTGCATGTCCTGTTGTGGGCGGCGCGAGTCGCCTACGGGAAGACGGCTGGGCCGCATCTGTCGCAACTGGTCCGGGCCCGGCTGATCAACGAGCGGGATGCCAAGGCGATCTGCGCGGCCTACGATTTTCTGACCCGCGTTCGCAACGAACTCCACTTTTTGACGGGGCGCAAGACCGATCAGCTCTCGCTGGACCTGCAGCAGCAGGCGGCGCGCAACCAGCAGTACGAGGATACGCCGCAGCAGCGGGCCTCGGAGCTCTTTATGCGCGACTACTACCTGCACTCCCGGCGGTTGCATCGGCTGTGCGAGGCGCATCTGCAGCGGGCGATGGTCCGGCCGGAGAAGAAGCGATGGTTCAGCCGGGCGCGGACGGCGCCGGCCGTGGGCGGGTTCGTCATGAACGACGGGACGCTCGATCTGGAGCCGCGGCCCGGATCCGACGACGGTGCGGAGCCGGTGCTGGACGGCCACCGGATGATGCTGGCCTTCGGTTATGCGCAGGCGACGGGCGCCAGCTTGAGCCCGGCGCTGCAGGAGGCGATCCAGGTCAGTCTGCCGGCGGTCAACCGGGCCTTCCGGACTTCGATCGACGGCACCCAGGCCTTCATCAAGATGCTGCGGGCCAAGGGGCGGGTCTCCTTCGGGCTGCGGCTGATGCACGATCTGGATTTTCTGGGCAAGTTCCTGCCCGAGTTCGGGCGGGTCACCTGTCTGGTTCAGCACGACCTGTACCACCGGTACACGGTCGATGAGCACACGCTGCGGGCGCTCCAGACGCTGGATGAACTGGCCAACTCGCGGGGCAAGGGGTTGGAGCGATATCGCAATCTCTACCAGGAGCTCAGCGACCCGGCGATTCTGCACCTGGCCCTGTTGCTGCACGATCTCGGAAAGGGATTGGGCGGAGGCCACACCGAGAAGGGGCTCAAGATCGCCGAACGGGTCTGTACGCGGTTGCAACTGCCGCCGGATGCGGTCTCGCAGGTGCTCTTTCTGATTCGCGAACATCTCAAGATGGCGCATCTTTCACAGCGGCGCGATCTGGCGGACGAGAAGGTGATTCAAAACTTCGCCGCGCAGATGGGGACGCTCGACCGGCTCAATATGCTGACCCTGCTGACCTATGCGGATCTGCAGGGCGTCGGTCAGGGGATCTGGAACGAGTGGAAGGATTCGTTGCTCTGGGAGCTCTATACGAAGGCCCGCGCGATCCTGCGGCCGGAAGAGGACAAGGATCGCGATACCGAGCCGCTGCGCAACCGGATCGCCAGGATGCTGGCGAGCGAGGTCGATTCGGGCGAGGTCCGCGAGCATTTCCGGTTGCTGCCCGACGATTACGCGCGCTACACGCCGTCGCAGACGATCATTGAACATGTCCGGCTCGCCCACACGCTCAACTCCAGGCTGGTCAAGACCAGTTGGCGGGTCAATATGCAGACGCGGTGTACCGATCTGCATCTCTGCGGCCGCAACCGGCGCGGGCTCTTCGCCCACGTCGCCGGCTCGTTGACGGCCCAGGGCGTCAATATCCTGAGTGTGCATCTCAACACGCGCGGGGACGGGATGGTGCTGGACTCCTTCAAGGTCCGGGACATGGTCGGCGAGGCGATTACGGACCCGGCGCGCTGGGAACAGATCGACAATATGATCAAACGCGCCCTGAGCGGCGAGGTCGATGTCTTCGCCGCGGTCACCAAGAGGTTGCGGGCCCAGAACAGCTCCCGCCTGCAACGGCGCAAGCTGCTGGCGCCGGTGACCACCCAGATCAACTGGGACAACCACTCATCGGACAAGAGCACGATCTTGGAAGTGCGGACGGGCGATCGGATGGGGCTGGTCTACACCATGACCAGCACGTTGAGTGCGCTCAATCTCGACATCGTCTTCGCCAAAGTCGCCACCGAGAAGCATCTCGCACTGGACATTTTCTACATCACCAATGAAGCCGGCGGAAAGCTGGCAGACTCGGAATTATCGGCGGTCGAGACGGCGATCCGAGCCTCGCTCGAAGAGAGCGCGCTCGAACAGCAGCGCTGAACCCCCGATCAGTTCCCGAGATCACCATCGATCCAGCGCATTTTCATCTGGTTTTCGGCCTTATAGCTTACATAGGCAGAGGTTTTCAAACTTTAATGGTAAAGGGGAGGCACCAGAAATCATGGAGAAAAGGAACTTAAGGCGAAACGCGCTCGGCGTTTTGTCGCTTTCGCTGGCATCGGCAGGGACAGCCCTTGCTCAAACACCCGCGACACCCACGGTTGAAGAGCAGTTGAAGACCATCCAAGCGAGCGTCTCGAATGCCCAATTGGCTGGTGACAATGCCTGGATGCTTGCCTGCGCAGCTCTCGTGTTGATGATGACGGGGCCCGGACTGGCTCTCTTCTATGGAGGGTTGGTGCGGAAGAAGAATGTGCTCGCCACCATGATGCAGAGCTTCATCATGATGGCGGTGGTCACGGTCTTGTGGGCGGTCTACGGTTACAGCATCGCCTTCGCCGAGGGGACACCCTACTTCGGCAAGTTGACCTATCTGTTCCTGGGCGGAGTCGGAGGGGATCCGAACGCCACCTATGCGGCGACCATCCCGCAACAGACCTTCATGGTCTATCAGTTGATGTTCGCGATCATCACCCCGGCTCTGATCACGGGCGCCTTCGCCGAACGCATGAAGTTCAGCGCGATGCTCGCCTTCATGGTCCTCTGGGCCACCATCGTCTACTTCCCGCTGGCCCACATGGTCTGGGGCATGGGCGGTCTGCTGGCGGTGCCGGCGCTGAACGGCAAGATCAACGCCTTCGATTTCGCGGGCGGCACGGTGGTGCACGTCTCATCGGGCTTCTCGGCCCTGGTCTGCGCGATCTATCTGGGCAAACGGATCGGTTTCCCGAAGGTCCCGATTCCGCCCCATAGTCTGGTGATCAGCGTGATCGGCGCCTGTCTGCTGTGGGTGGGCTGGTTCGGGTTCAACGCCGGCAGCGCGCTGTCGGCCGGCAAACTGGCCACCAGCGCCTTCGTCGCCACTCACTTCGGCGCGGCGGCCGCCGTGCTGGGCTGGTTGTTGGTCGAATGGATTCGTCAGGGCAAGCCCACGGTGCTGGGCGGGATCTCGGGAGCGGTGGCGGGCCTGGTCGGCATCACCCCGGCTTCGGGGTTCGTGACGCCCTTCGGCGCGTTGGCGGTCGGTTTCATCACCGGGATCGTCTGCTTCTTCGCGGTGACGGAGCTCAAGAAAGCGCTGGGCTACGACGATTCGCTCGATGCCTTCGGCGTTCACGGGGTCGGCGGCTTCACCGGCGCGATCCTGACCGGCGTCTTTGCGACCAAAGCGGTTCAAGACCTCTATGCGGGCGGCCCGATGGGGCTGCTGGAGGGCAACGGCCGCCAGGTGCTCAACCAGTTGATCGCCTGCGCGATCGCGATCGCCTTGGCAGTAGTCGGAACCATCGTTATCCTTAAGATCGTTGACTTGATATTCGGTCTACGTGTGACGAGTGACGACGAGATGCAGGGTCTGGACCTGAGTCAGCATGGTGAAGAGGGTTACAACCTCGACGTCGACCTGGTCACGTCAGGGATGGCGAGCACTCCGAAGATGGAGACGAGTTTTGCCGGAGCCCCTGATCCGGTCGGCAAGTAACTCGACACGGAATCCGGATACCTGAGTGAAGATTGCGCGGTCCGGCGCTTGTAAAGTGGGATTCGAACCGAGACGAGCGCCGGTCCCCGTTCCGCAGTTTCCGTCAGTCCATCTATTAAGGAGACATACCGATGAAAAAGATCGAAGCGGTTATCCGCCCCCATCTGCTGGAGAGTGTCAAGGACGCTTTACAAACCCTGGGAGTCCAGGGCATGACGATCAGCGAAGTGAAGGGCTTCGGCCGCCAGAAGGGCCACACCGAAGTCTACCGTGGCAGCGAATACAAGGTCGAGTTCGTACCCAAGCTGAAAGTCGAAATTGTGCTGGACGACGATCTCGTCGAAGGCGTGATCGACGCGATTGTGAAGACTGCCAGAACCGGCAAATTCGGCGACGGCAAAATCTTTGTCTTCCCGGTGGAGGAGGCGATTCGCATTCGCACCGGAGAACAAGGCGTCAATGCCGTCTGATTGGAAATCCGGCTCGGGCGAGATCCAAAGCCTTTGATCGGGCTGGGATGGTCGGTGTCAGGTTGGCGAAGAGCCGAGTAGCATGCACCGATGAAATGATTTGATGGAGTAGATCAACAGATC
>DATEFT010000818.1:0-8769 GCA_035280505.1 Blastocatellia bacterium
ACACGTAGAATACGCGAAATCATCAATCTTTCCTCTGTTTCGCATATTTCGCTGCTTGAATCTCAAATTTCAAATAAGTTAATTTGTGCCATTGCGGCAACGTGGCGATTTACTATCTATACCGTGTCACCGCAAGGACACAATCAATCGCTGGTCGGCTGGAACAATATGCCAGTTGCCCCATGGCGGTAGCTGGCGCTTGGCATACATCTCCCTCAACACTATGTTCATATGAACATTTGAAAACGGCATATAAACGAATGCCGAACCTTCGCTAATGCAGTATAAGGAGACGTTGCGGTTCTCCCCTGAAACAACCGCGAACGGCGCCGGTTGCTCCAGGACATCAGCAACGATATCCTGAATCTTAGGACCGGCCTCATGTGGCGGAACCCAAAATTCACCGAGTATTTTCTTAATCTCACCCAGGACACGAGTATCAGTCAATTTGAATATTTCATTCTCCGGCCAGCGTTCGGGCAATAGTTGTGGCATTCCCCATCTCCTTCAGCAAAAGACCCCATATTTCTCAGCAAAAGACCCCATATTTCTTCATTCGGACGATCACTTCTCCGGATAATACTCGGGCAAATAAACTCATCCTCCCTTCATTCTCTCAAGAAAAAACTTCCGATCTCTTCGTTTATGCCTTTCATCGTTGCCCGTATGAAAATCACGTCTTCTTCGGTAAGCGGGCGGTCAGCAGAGGCCAGGCTCATCTCCACTTGCGAAGCGTTCTTGAATCCGACTACGACACAGGCATTCTGATGTCCGTATAAGCAATATTGGATAGCGACTCGCAGCAGGTCTTGCGTAGAGTTCCCGAACCGGTTTTTGAGCAGCGCTAATCTGCTCTGGAGCACTCCAAGAGCATGAGCGGTGAACCATTTTTTTCTTTGACGATGATCACCTTGATCGAAGATTGGGGGATTATGAGGATCGTATTTAGCTAAAAGGAGTCCTTGTCCTAACGGCTTATTGATCACCACACCTACTTGATGATCCTTTGCCCATTGAAACATATCGTACTGCCGGTCGTCGGGAGGCGGCGTGATCATATTGTAACGAACCTGCACAACGGAGGGCTGAATGATCGATGCCATCCTGAGAAATCGCGCCTGTTTACTCTCAAGCAAATCCCGCTCCTGCTGTCGGTGAGGAGAATAACGATGGGGACCTCGCTGACCGATGAACCTTACCTTCCCCTCCTCTTGAAAGCGATGCATCGCTTCTACGGCGCCGTCAACGTATTCGTCGTTCTCTCCAAAGAACAAATTATGAAAATAATAGATATCTATGTAATCCGTTCCCAGATTGCGCAGGCTCATTTCCAGTTGATGCCTCATATGAAGCGGGTGGTAGGCACTCGGCGCACATCCTCGAAAATATCCGACCTTCGTTCCAATGATGACCTGATCTCTCCGAACGTTTCTGAGAAGCTGACCGATCAGGCGCTCGGAATGGCCATGCCCATAAATATCGGCCGTATCAAAATATGTTGCTCCAAAGTCAAATGCGCGATGCAGCCCCTCCAATGACTGCCTATCGTCCGTGCCGCCCCAGCCCATTCCCATATTGAGATTCCAGTCGAGGCCGCCAATTGCCCAGCAACCTATCCCGATCTCCGACACTTCGATCCCGCTCTTTCCCAATATCCGTGTCTGCATGCTTAAGCCCTTCTCCTTCCGCCAAACTCTCATCTTTAAATCCGGTCCGTATTCATTGATCGTCCCTGAGATGAATGACTTTCAACTTCGGCCACTTTGATTGCCAGGCTTTCTGCTCGATTCTCCCCTCGTAGATATCGACCTTTCGTGTAAATGCCGGCGTGGGCCGGACGATCAAATCGACAAGATCGTCTATGCCGTGAGGCGCGGTGATCTCTACCCGATCGTCGCAATTTAATCTTACTGCGATGCAGGTTGCCGTTTCCGGCCACCGGGAGATGGCATCCTCCGAGGAAGTATACGGCTCATCTCCATTATCGACGTGCATTCTCGCCTGATTGGTGACGGACCAAGGAACGGTGTGGTCAATTTCACTCAACACCACTTCGATGAGCCATTCTTTCAGAGCCGTTGTGTCTTCGGTATCGAAATACGCGACATCGACATCAGTGAGCGGAGTTCGTTGGACGACCCCGTGCAACACGTCCCAAACTTTCGAGCGAACGAATCCGGCACCAATCCACCAGTCAGGCAGGTCCAGATCTCTGACGTTGCGTAGAATACCCATCATCCATTGATCGGACTCAATCAAGACTGCGATATCTTTCATCTGGAGACGGCCTGTTCCATTCGCTTCACTCATTCAAGACTCCTCAATACGATTCCGCCTACGCAACTGACGAGGGCTGCAATTAATGGAGATGAGCAATGATGCCCCCTCAAAACACTACTCATTACTCATCTCCCACTCACTGAACCGGCTGACACCGTGCCTTGCTCAGTGAATATCCTCGATCTCAAGGAGGAGAGCCCACCACCGATATAGGTAATCCGCCCGGAACCTATATCAGTCGCTCACCAGGTAGAGAGTGGTGGGCTCGCCATCTCGGCTGGAGATACCATCCAGCCCCATTTGATAAACTCTTCGACCAATGCCTTTCCAATTGAACCCCACCAAGCTTAATTCACAGTGCACGGAAGAGAGAATCTTGATTCAGGTTCCACGCGCCTCGCCGCTCCATCCAATGGCTGGTGGTTTTCGAGCCCGCAGAAAGCCGGCGTGCCATGCTGTAAAATGACAGGAAAATTCAGCGACATTCCGACAGTCATCGCCGTATTCAACCGAGCAGCACACCATTCACAACGCACCAGGTGCCGTTCCATCTTCTGCCGTTGCTCCCAATTCATCTCGGCCGCCAGATACATCCTGATGTAGTGGCTCCATTCACATGTAAAATTTCTCGGCGCCCCATATAAGCGCCGACGCCACCCTCCTATGATTCTTCCGATATAGTTTCGCGCTCTCATTTCATACATCTCTTTATGAAGATGAAGCAGAGTGAGCAACGTTTCCCCTTACGTTGCTCACTCGTCCGGGCGAAAAAGGGCGAGGTATCAGCATTTCTCGCCCGGAATACTCAACCGCTTGGTTTCAGGTTTTGCCTTTATCGTCCCGCCTTTCCATTGCACCACTCGACACTCATCCATTACAGCCGGGATTTGACCTTGTTCAATGAGCAACTTCCGTGCGGCTTCCTTCGCAGCCTCGATGTCTTCGTACTGCTCGCCGCTCCGGACAACCCGGTATGTCCCCGTCAAAACTATGGGGGTATACATTGCCTCTCCCTCCTTTTCTTGCTGTTTACTTCACTTCGGACTGGTTTGACCCTCCACAATGGTTACAGCCGTGGGGAAGTTCGTGTCGAGCCTTGAATCTCGGCTGAGGTGTTCCCGTCAAAGCCTCGATTCTCACAAAGCCACACGTTTCTCGTGACTCGCTCAAGTCCGACTTCTCCACTGGCTGTTCCATTGCCGGTCGGCATCGAATTACCGACCAACCCCTACAATTTAGAGAATTCCCAGCAAATAGCCTTAAGACGGATTCAATTCACTCTTAACATTAAAGCTCTAGAAGTTTGAAAAATGCTTTGCTTTCGGAGGCCAGAAGATACTGCTATCGTGCAATCAAGTCAATCAAAATGTGCAATATTAATTATACAATTTGGCAGTTCAAATTGCACAACGCGACTATCTATTGCCTTATTGGTGGATTGAGCGCAAAATAATGGTCAACGTCATCAATAGTTACCGTCAAAGATGCATTCAATTGGAGACAAATAATGGGAATGAGCAATGAAGGACGGCAAGAACAGGACGATTGGAACGCCTTCTTGGCGAAACTGCTTTCAAATTCCTTAACCCGCCCTACAAGTGAGGCAATAGCCCAGGCCGTACGAAAGCATCTTCCTGAATCGGAACGGCACGGAAGAAGAGTCTCTAAATCACTGGTTGATAAATGGCGTTCGACGAGTAGTAAAGCCAGCAGACAGCCGACCGACATCAGAATCACCCTGGCACTCGTAAAGGCGCTCGAAGAGCTTGGGATTTTCCAGGGCAATTCGAACGCGAAAGAAAGCCGCAGAAAATTGTTCGAATTGCTCGGATATGAAGAGCCTGCGCCAACTGAAGACCAAATCTTGTCGGCCGAAGATCAAATCTTGAACGACGCCTGGAATAATGTCTTAAGGGAACTGCGGGAGATTCCTAACCGTGAGGCCTTATCCAAACCGGAATTGCTCCTGGCAGTCTCTTGCCTGCAATCACAACAGATACTCGACACTGATCGCCAGCGATTCTTCTCTGATGTGAAAAACGAGGGGCACTTCGTCATGTTCCTCGAATGGGATGCACGGCCAACTCTCAAAGCGCAGGCGCGACGAAACGAGCTGGTCGAGGAGCTGCAAGCCCCAGAGGTCGCCGAATACTTTAATGAGCACCTGCGGGCGGGATTGAATGTCGACCTCGTCTTCGGAATACACAATCTCCAGCGCAACTCTGACTATGATGAGAAAAGGTGCGTATCGATCATAGAACGTATGGCGGACAACTTGACCGCCGGGCTGTCTCCGGAGTTCACTCGAAATAATGATCGGCCTCGACTCCGAGTGAGTTGGAATGAGAGGGGCATCCTGGGGCAGGCTTTCTCATTGCATCTTTATCCCGGCGAGGAGTGCCGAGGTTGGAAACTGATCCGGCACCCACATCTCTTTAAGAAAATAAAGGGAAGCCGTGCGACAACATTCTGCTCCCCATTGCGGGATGACGAGATGGAAGATGTTCTGGAGCGGCTTGGAATCCGGTGGGAGACGATTGAGACTCCACATTGGGAAGTCAATCCGAGCCGAACGACCGATCAGGCTTTACCAAATGTCCAGCACATTGCGCCGGAGGATCAACCACAGATTGTGCATTGACCTAAAAAAATCGGACCATGGCCAATCTTTTCATCGTTCGCCGGTTGACGGTTGAGTACAACTCGAAGCACTCACCTTTCAAGGCGTTAAATGACATCTCGCTCGAAGTGCCTCATGGCTCCTCGATCTGCATCGTCGGCTCTTCCGGTGCGGGCAAGAGCACTTTCGCCCATGCGATTTTGGGATTGCTCGCATCTGACGCACCCATGCAAGGCGAGGTCATCCTTCCCGGACGAGATTCAGCCATCAAATCGAATGACGAGTTAATGGAATATAGGCGAACGAAGGTCGGCGTCATATTTCAAGATGCTCCGGGTTCGCTGGTGCCCGGGGTGCCTGTAGGCCGTCAAGTAGAGCGGGTGTTTCGCTTTCGGCGGCGTATCGGTCGAAGCGAAGCGCTGTCTCAGGCTCGTGCCGCATTAGAGGAAGTGGGGCTCGCCGATCATGAGAGAATCCGATACGCCTTGCCTTCGGAATTGTCGGGCGGGATGTGCCAGCGTGTTATGATTTCCCTGGCGCTTGCAGCCCCAGGGCCGCTTCAGTTGCTCGTCGCAGACGAACCGTTGAGCGCCCTGGATAGCGTGTCGGCCGCGCAGATTCTCGACCTGCTGCTCCGGATTCGGGCAGAGAGAAAAGCGACCATGCTCTTCATCACGCATGACATTCGCCTGGTTCGCCGTTTTGATTGGGTTGCGCTATTCTCTCAGGGTAGTTTGATCGAGATGCAACGTAGCCAATCATTTCTGGACAAACCGATGAGCGATGAGGGAGAACGGTTTCTGGCTGCGTCGCGGTCTCTCGAATGAGTTCAAACCAACCGATAGATTCAGAAAGCGAGATAAGAACATAGAGACGTATGCATAACCAAGCTGGATCACTTGGCGGCCGGATTCCATCGGTTCGCTTCGATAAACCTTCAGTCTTGAGCCTGGTGCTCAACAATATTTGCCCTTTGAACTGCGCCCATTGCTATTTGCAGCCGGAAGACTCTCCGAAAACGATGGAGCCTGAGCAATGGCTTCGATTCCTGAAATCTGCCTTCGTTGATCTTCCACCCGACGCTATGTGTTTCTCGGGAAAGGAAGTTTTTGCACTTAATGAGAGCGCTGAGATTTTCTTTGAGGCTATTAAACTACGCGACGAGATTCAGGCTGGAAATTTGGAGCGATCCCGATTGGGCGTGATCACCAATGGCATTTTGCTTTCCAAATACCGCAAACAATTGATTGAAAGGCAGCCGGACTGGTTCGATATCAGCATCGATGGCCTGGAACAGGCTCACGATGCAGTACGGGGCGAAGGCGCGTTTGCAAGGATGTCCGGCAACCTGCCCTGGCTGGTCGAAATGCTCGGAGATCGGCTCTGGATCACGCCCACACTCATGCAAACGAACGTGGGCCTGCTCCCCGAAATAGTGAAATCCCTGCATGCTCGATTTGGACTGAAACAATTTTCGGCCGGCATCTACAAACCACAATCTTACACCTCTCCAACTCTTTGCATTGCCGATGCCTCCACTGAGTCACAAGTCCTGGGATCTTTACTGCGTCTGAGCACAATTGCGAATGCCGACGGAATCGAAGTGCATCTCACCTTCAATCACGATGAGCTCCGACTGCGGAGGCGTCTGGAGACGGAAGGATTGATACCTACTGAGGGAATTCTTCGAACTTCGAAGAGAACCTTTGAAAACGGGCTCACGCTCGTAATATCCACGATCAGTGTTCCGGTCGGACTATGGCGTGCCGTGCGTGTAACGAGCCAGGGCCAGTGGCTGGCAGCCGAAGATTTGAACAATGCGAAGGAGTACGAGAAGCGGGCAATCGCAAAGCTGGCGGACTTCGATTACGATGCGCGGCGATTGTATCTGGCAGGGCTGGCGCATGTGCGTTTCCGAGAGATTTTCGGGATGGCGCCTGACCGCTTCCTCACCGAACTGTCCATGGCAGCTTAGACAGAGCAAAAGGATTTCCAGATGAAACGTTGGATCATTGTCGTCTTTCTATTGATTGGCGTTGGTGGCGCGATCTGGGCTCTGTGGTTTCGTTCCAGTCCCAGGCGTGTGCCGACGCGGACAGTCACAATCCCACTTGAGAGAGACATTCAAACATTGGATCCGGCGAAAGAGTCAGACCCGGTGAACGGACACTTCGCCTGGCAGATATATGAAGGTCTGGCCGGGCTTAATGCAAAAAACGAGGTCGTCCCGCTGCTCGCGGATTCCTGGCAATCTCAGGATGGTGGCCGTAAATGGGTCTTTAAGTTGCGCTCCAGAGTGGAATTCCATCCATTTGGCCAAGGTCCGCCACGTACTGTCAGCGCGAATGATGTCGTCTACAGCTACGAGCGGATAGCGAAGGGGTTCGGGTCATTTGTTTTCCAAGGAGTGATCGAAGGCTTCGATGCTTACATCACGGGCCAGACGACCGGAATCAGCGGGATTAAGGCCACCAGCCCCAACGAAGTTACGATCACATTGACCAAACCCGACCCGTCATTCATTTATCGCATCTCCAGCCCCTATCTGTCGGTCATGTCCAAGGAAGCGGCGGAAGCTGATCCAGACGCTTTCGGACGATCGATAGCGATCGGCACCGGGCCGTTCCGGCTGGTCAATGCTACTTCCACCGAGATCACACTTGAACGAAACCCTCGTTATTGGCGGACATCGACTGGAAACATCGAACGCTTGATCTTCCGTGTAGAGAAGAATCCGCAATTCCGCATGTCTGGTCTTTTAGCAGGAAAGTATGATCTGCTGGAGTTGCCCTCGGAATTCAGATCACAGTTTATAAAGAGTAATGAGCTTCTGCCCGAATACTCGCAGAAGTATAGAATCTTTGCGATGCCTACCTTTAACGTGCATCACCTCAGTATTGATGTGCGGCAAATAAAAGATGTTTCGTTGCGGCGGGCCATTTATATGGCGATCGATCGTGAGGCGATCACTTCCCGTCTCCTGCTGGGCGGAGCAATACCGTCGCGGGGATCAATTCCTCCCGGCATGCAAGGGTTCGTTTCAGAATTGAGCACAGGCTACGATCCGGAAGCCGCTAAAAGAGAGCTCGTCAAAAGTTCGTATAAAAATGAGGAATTCACGATTCTGGTGAGCGACACGCCGAACCATGCAGATGTGGCGCAGATCATTCAGAGCGATCTGTTGAAGTGCGGAATCAAGACAAAGATTGAGCTTGTCGATTTCAATACATTCGTGACACGCGTGCTCAGTGCTGGTCGTCCGCCGCTGTTCCTGGCGTATGGAGAGTGGGTCTATTCCGCGCCGGAAATCCTTATGGATGCGTTTAGAGCTTCTGCCACTCCAAATCCGAATCTGACCGGTTTCTCGAATGACCGCGTGGAGGCACTGCTGGATCGGCTCAGGGGAGAACTGCCACGAGCAGAGATCAACGCTATCTGCAATCAGATCGAAAAGATTGTCGTGGAGACCCCGCCCGAGGTGTGGCTGTACAATGTGGTGCATACATACATTGCACGGCAGCCGCTCTCAGGATTTGCGGTGACAGGAAACGATCATTGGCTGCTTACTGATTTGAGGAGCGAGCCATAGTCATGGATGAGTCATCGGCCAAGTCTGGGAGTGGACATCCTGCCGGCAGATCAATATTCGATACCGCGCGAGTGGTGGCAAAGACGCTCGGGCTGCTATTAATGGTGCTCACAATTTCGTTTTTCGTCTTCTCGGTATTACCGTCAGACCCAATTCGCAATGCACTCGGATTCTATGCGAGTGAGGAGAGAGTGACCATGATGCGCCGGGAATTAGGTTACGACCGGCCACTTGCGGAGCGATACTTCCGATTTGTGAAAGGGGTATTTCAGTTGGACTT
>DATEFT010000819.1:0-3319 GCA_035280505.1 Blastocatellia bacterium
CTCTTCCCTGACCTCAAGCACGCGGTCGGCCTGCAGATCCCGGAGCACCTGCGTCGCGCCGCTCGGCCAGCGAATCTCCAGCAGTTGAACCCGGCTCTCCGATCCCAATCCGAAGTGGACCCACGGACTGCTCGACGAGGCGTAACCGACGCTGGTCGTCGCCTGATTGAATTGCCGCGCTCCCGACGGCGTGACGAGTTTAACCTTGACTCCGAGCCCGGCGCGATTGCTGCGCACGCCGATCAATCGAAGCGTCAACCAGTGCGGCCCGTCCGGAGATTGATTAAGGAAGAGTTCGGCCGGTTCGTTGAGCGAGGTGGTCACGACGTCGATCTTCCCGTCATGGTCGAAGTCGGCGAAGGCGCAGCCGCGGTGCGCCCGTTTCGCCTGAAAATCGTCGCCGGCGGACGCCGTGACATCGGTGAAGGTGCCATTGCCCTGGTTGACCAGCAGGCTGTTGGATTGGCGGTAAGTCTGTTCGTTGTAGAGCTCGATATTGTCGTTGACGTGCGAATTGGCGGTGAAGAGATCCTTGAAACCGTCGTTGTTGAAATCGTAGAGGCCGAGACCCCACCCGCTGCGCCTGACCGTGGCCGGTCCGATTCCGCTCGGCCAGGTCACGTCGGCGAAGAACCCCTTCCCGAAATTTCGCAGCAGCGGAAAGGTCTCTCCCTCGAGCGCGGAGACGATCAGATCCGGCAGACCGTCGTTGTCATAATCGCGGAGATCGACGCCCATGCTGGAGATGGGGCGGCCGGTATCGTTGAGCGCGACCCCGGCAGTCAGCGCCACCTCGTCAAAGCCGCCGCGCCCGTTATTACGGAAGAGAAAGTTCGGCAGCGTGTCGTTGGCGACGAGCAGATCGATCAGCCCGTCGTCGTCGTAATCGGCGGTCGCGACGCCCATGCCCTTGCCGATCCAGCGAGAGATCCCGCTCTTGACCGAGAGATCGGTGAAGGTGCCGTCGCCATTGTTGAGAAAGAACTGGTTCGGCAGCCCCTCGTACTTGTCCGGATAACAGTAGCTGCGCCAGCCCTCGCGCCGCGCGCCGCAATATGGATCCAGGTCCGGACTCCATTTGCAGTAGTTGACGACGAACAGATCCAGATCGCCGTCATGGTCGAAGTCGAGCCAGGCGGCCGCCACCGACCACATCTTGCCCAGTTGAGGATCGACTCCGGTCAACCCCGATCGAACAGTCACGTCGGTGAACCGCCCATGGCCGTCGTTACGATAGAGCAGATTGCGATTGACCCCCGCGACGAACAGATCCTGATCGCCGTCATTGTCGTAATCGCCGACCGCCACGCCCATCGAGTAGCCCTCGCCGGCGACCCCGGCCTGCTCGGTCACGTCGGTGAAGGTGCCGTTCCGGTTATTGCGATAGAGCCGGTTCCAATAGGACGGGGACGTCTTCTTCATCCCCGGCAGTTCCGCGCCGTTGACGAAATAGAGATCCTCCCAACCGTCCCGGTCATAGTCGATCACGGCGACCCCGCCGGTCATCGCCTCAACCTGATATTTGCGCGGAGTCGCGCCGTTGCGCAGCACGAAGTTGAGCCCCGCCGAAGCGGCCGCATTGCGGAACCGCACGGGTCCGATCTTCGCCGGCGCGGCCCCGAGCCTGACCGCCGCCGGGCCGGCCCGTAATCGATCCAGGGCGCTGCGAGCCTGCTGGTTGCCGTCGACCGCCAGGGCCTCCCGGTAGGCCTGCTCCGCCTCCGCCCGGCGGCCGAGCCGTTCGAGCACGCGGCCGCGGGCCAACAGCGTCTCGCTCGACCGCGGATTGAGGTTCACGGCCCTCGTCAAATAGTCGAGGGCCTCCTCATCTCTGCCCAGGCGGGCCAGCAACTGACCGGCATAGACGAGCGGAAGCGTCTGGGCCCGCTGCTGCTTGCGGTTCAATTCGATGGCCCGGACGTAGTGAGTCAGCGCGTTCGAATCGTCGTGCCGCGCGTCGAGCGTCATCGCCAGTTGAGTGTGGGCATCGGCATGTTCGTCCTGCAGTTCCAGGGCCCGGCGCGCCGACTGCTCCGAGGATTTCAATGAAGACTCCAGATATTGGACGCGCGCCAGGTAGAACCAGAGATCGGCATCCGCCGGAAAGAGCTTGAGGGCCGCCGCCAGCTCCTGCTCGGCCGCCGGCAACTGTTGCGAGAGTTGCAGCGCCAGTCCGCCCAGTTTCCAGGCGGCGATCAACGACGGGTCGGACTCCCTCGCGAGCCGGGCGGCGACCGCGGCCTCGGCGAATCGACGCTCGTCGAACAGGGCGCGCCCCCGCCGCAACTGCTCTTCGGCTGGAGACGCGGGCCGGTCCTGCCGCCTCGTCGTGGGCGGCTGCCAGACGGCTCCCAGCAGCATCCACAGGATCGCCAGCGTCAAAGTGACCGGGCTGTGACTAATAGTAGGCAGCATGATTCGATCGAAGATGCCGCCAATATATCGCAAAAATCGTCTGGCCAAAATACCGCGGCAGCGATATGTTGTGAACCATGCAACTACCGTTATCGCTGAGAAACGCGATCGAACAGGAGATCCTCAAGCTGGGAACGGGACCGCTGACGAAGGCCGCCGCCGAGTTGTCCGAGCGATACCGCCGGCCGTCCCGCCCGGCCCATCCTGAAGGACAATTCATCACCGGTGAAGCTCAGCGCCTGGCCTATCTGGCGGTGCGAATGCCCGCCACCTTCGCGGCCGCGCATGCGGTCCTCTCCGAAGTTCGCCGGCTGGCCCCGGAAGGGCGACCCGAAGGGCGGGTTGAGAGTCTGCTCGATCTCGGCGCGGGAACCGGCGCGGCGTCCTGGGCGGCGGCCGAACTCTTCCCCGACCTGCAGCGATGCACGCTGATCGAGCAGGACCGGCAACTGATTGAACTGGGCCGCCGGCTGGCGGAGAGCTCCGAGTCCCCCGCGCTCAAGTCCGGGCACTGGCAGCAGCTCGCCTTTCCGACCAAGACCGTCTTACCGCCGCATGACCTGGTGATCTGTTCGTATGTGCTGGGGGAGATTGGAGAGCGGGAACTCGGCGGTCTGCTCGATTCCGCCTGGCAAGCCGCGAGCCGGTTCCTGGTCATCATCGAGCCTGGAACCAGGCGAGGATTCGAGCTGATCAGAACCGCGCGCGAGACGCTCCTTCGACTCGGAGGCCGGACGCTGGCCCCCTGCCCGCATCAGAACGCCTGCCCGATGCCGGCCGATGACTGGTGCCATTTCTCGCGACGCGTCGAGCGGTCGTCGCTGCACCGGCGGCTCAAGGGCGCCGAGTTGGGATACGAGGATGAAAAATTCTCTTATGTGGCCGTGACCAGAGAACCGCTGCC
>DATEFT010000820.1:0-32771 GCA_035280505.1 Blastocatellia bacterium
TACCGGACCTCGATTTTAGTTACGTTGGCGATCTGGCCGTCAACAGTAACGATCACTTCAACTTCACCCAGCCCGGCCAGGCCGCGCGGAAGCTCGACATTCAGTTGATCGAGCCCGGGCATCCCCTGGGGACCGGCGAACCGGACGGGGGCCTCGATGCCGCCGATTTTAACGCTGACCTGATCGAGCGCGGAGCGGCCATGAATCCCGGTGCCGAATAAGATCAGGAATACCTGGTTGCTTGCATCGCCCAGGTCGATCGGAACGGGAACGAACTTGTTTTGAGCCGCGTCAAAGCGAGAGACCGGTTCATAAGTCTGCTGCTCATTTATAACGCGGAGCGCAACCGCAGACGGAACACCCTGTCCGTTGGCGTTGGCGGTGAAGATGCCGGGCGCAACTTTTGTAATTCTGACCAGTTCCGTCAGTCTCCGGTTGGATGGGAGAAAGACGGTGATGAGCGCATAGCCCTCGACCACTTCAGGTGGAATAAGGAAGTTGACTTGTGTGGGCGTGACGGCGAAGAGCTGCGCGGTAATTTGAAACGTTCTTTCTTCATTGCTGTCCTGCACGGCCACCGACACTCCCCCGAGCTGGGTCGGCAAAGGGAGTTCCGTCGCAAAATAGTCCCGGTCGGCCAGATTGCGGCCGAACGCGGCGGCGATCATGCCGGGCGCGAAGTTGGACGGTTCGTAGCTCGCCGCCGAGGTTACAGCAAAGGTCTCGCCGTTAAGCTGCGGCGTGGCATAGCGCTTTAACATCTTCCAGGGGATGATCAGACTCCCATCCACATCTTGACGATAAACTCGGAAGACAACCAGCACATCGTTACATCTATAACTAATTGACCGAAGAGTGAAAGTCGTTCCGATGGAGACCGGTAAGCGGTCTTTGTAAAGGAAGCCTCCATCCAGAAACCCCTCGCTCGCTCGCCGTTGCTGCTCCCGTGCCCCCGGCTCATCGAGGGGGGGACTGAATGAAGCCAGCGACGCGACTCCGGGCGTCTCGAGCCCGACGCTCTCGACGGGCGGATTCCCCAACGAAACCAGAAAGCCGAAGTCGGCCCCGGCAAATCCAACTTTAAAATTCTGAAGTTCCAATGATAGATCGGAGCCGAAGCCGTATGGGTGGCTCTGAGTGACGAATGAATAGTAGGCCCCGCCGCCGCGGATCGAAAGCACGTGGTCGAACGATTCCCGCGGCATCAGTCGCAACAATCCCGTGCCGGGCTGTTTCAAGAAGTCCGCGAATGCCGTGAAATCCTCGGAGGCGGGGGAGAGGAAGAGCGTTTCCTTAGCCTTCAACTCACTCTTCAAAGCGGCGAGTTCCACGGGATCGGTCGTATTCTTGATCCTCTCTTGCAGGGCAATGATCTCTTGGAGAAGTGTCGAGCGATCTACTGGCTGTGCCGCAGAAAGTGGGGCACAAACACAAGCGATCAAAAGTACTAAGACGCTCAGCCGGAGAAAAATCAGCCGACCGAACATTTTGTTGGGCAGGGTCGAATACTTTTTCAACATAAGTCCTCCATAGGCTAGACGGTTAACCATTTAGTCATGATGCTCAGTAAGATGAAGCCGGTCGCCGGCGAATTCGGCGGCGGGATGACGGCCTCGGGCCTCAACCTGACGACCGTGATCCGGGTCTCGGCGCGAAGGGTCGAGGTCAGGAACAGCAGGAACAGGACGCCAGATGAAGCGGCCTATTTCAACCGGTTTTTCATGGTGCCTTCCTTTCGTGATTCGGGTATTGACCTACACTTCTCCCTGGCCGGGCGCTTTGACCTTCAGCGCCAGCCGTCGGATTACTTAAAGAGGGGCTGCGTAGTCCCTCTCAGTTTAGAACTGAAGTTTTAACGAGAGCTGAATCGAACGCGGCCCGCCCGCCTGATAGAGCGAGTTGAGACCGCCGATGACCCCCGTGCTCTCTCCGCTCCTCCCGACCATGGAATCGGACAGCCCAAAAGAGGGACTGAGTGAAGGAGGCTGCCCGGTGGCCAGGCCGTTGTAGAGCATCCCGTCCGGATTGCTGAAGTTCGGCCGATTGAAGAGGTTGAAGAGGTCGGCCTTGAACTGGAGGCCAACCTTCCCCGTCAGCTTGAATTGCCGGCGCATCGAAAGATCGAGCTGGTGAAAAGGAAACCCGCGCAGCGCGTTCCGGCCCAGCGTCCCCTGTCTGGTGCTGTTGTTGGGAAGCCCCAAGAACGGCGAAGAGAACGCCGCCGGGTTGATCCGCTTTCCTCCGGGCGCCGAGGGGTCCCTGAGATAGAGCGGGACGCCGAGGACGAGGTTCGGTCGCAGGATCTCGCTCGCTTTATTGATGGGGGTCTCCGACGAAACCGAAGCGTTGACCGTGATCACGTTCACCGGCAAGGCCGATTGTGCGCGAACGGTGGAATCGATCGACCAGCCATGCAGCAGGCGCCGGGCGACCCGATTGGAAGCCGGGGCCGGCAGGTCGTACGTGACCGCGCCGGAAAAGACCTGGCGCACATCGAAATCGGAATTGCCGCGATCGATGCCCCATTTGACCTCGTCGGAGACGAGATCGATCGAATGCGACCAGGCATAACCCGCGAACGCCTGCCAGCCTCGCGACAGGCGGCGCTGAAATTGAAGCTGCAAGGCATGGTAGTCCGAACTGGCGTCATTCTTGATCGTCTGGATGCCAGCGAAGAGCGGGCTGGGATTCCGGATATTCTGCCCATTGATCAGCCGGCGCCCCAGGGCCGCCACATATGTGGCCGAGATCGTCTGTTTCGCGCCGAGCGACTGCTCGACGGCGAGATTCCATTGCAGAGTGTACGGCAGTTGGAGGTTCTGGTCGATAACCTTGACCGACCCGTACGGCGGAGAGGGCTCGAACGCAGCCGGAGGCCGGGCCCGGGCCGGCGTCAGCGGAAACGGCACGTCCGAGGAGTAGGAGGTTCGGCTGAAAGGCGCGCCGGTATACCCGCCGAGAGCGTAGCCGGGGCCGAGATCGTAGAAGAGCCCGATCCCGCCGCGGAAGACCGTCTCGAGATTCCGGGCCTGCGAGAGCTGATAGGCCGCGCCCAGCCGCGGAGCGAAATCGTGGTAGGTCGTCTTCCACAACGGGCTGTTCTTCGGGGCCAGTCTCATGGTGGCCGGATCGTCCAGCCCGATCGCCGTGTACGGCAAGATGCCTTTGGCGGCTGACGGCGGGGGATTGAGCTCCCATCGTAAGCCGTAGGTCAAAGTCAAACGGCGGCTCGCTCTCCAGGTATCCTGCCCGAAGGCCGAGAAATTGGTGAAGAGAGGCTCGGCCCCCTCCGATGCGGTCAGATAGACCGCCGAGGCCAGGCCCTGGGCCAGCGCGGTCGCATTGTAGAAAACGCTCGATTGTTCGTAGGCCGCAGGCTGATACCCGGGCCGCAGGCGGCGATAATCGACGCCGAACTTGAGCTGATGCGCGCCGGGCGTGACTGAGAGCGTGTCGACCAGGTTGAGCTGGCGCTGCAGTTGGGTCACATTCCGCCCCGCTTCAAACGACGCGAACGGTCCCGAAAAATTGAGCGCGAAGCTGATTCGAGAGTCATCCCGCGAGGCGAATTCGGGAAAGAGCCGTGAATCGGGTGGAGGCACGGCGCCGGCGAAAGAGTCGAGCGAAGAGGAATCGTCATATTCGGTCCGGCTGACGTTGAACCTGAAGTCATGGGCGATCCGCGGTCCGATCGAGAGCGTGCCGCCCAGGGTCAGGGTTCGGGTATTGAGCCGGGTCCGGCCGAGGACGCTGAGCGACGAAGTCGAGCGCGTGATGTTTTCGGAAGGCGCGTCGTTGTACCTGCCGAAGATCAGCAGTCGGTCTTTGATTGTCTGGTCGATCCGGAGGCTGGTCGCCCGGAGGGTCGACGGATTCGAGTAGTTGATGATCAAGGGCGCGAACCCGGTGTTCGGATCCTCGGGGCCGTTCGGAAGAGGAAAGGCGTCGAGGAACGGTTTGAGCGGCGCGGGCGCGACTCGCCTGAGGTTGACCGAGGGGACTTCGATGCTGGCGACCTGAGGTTGGCGGACCCGCATGCCCTCATACGAGAAAAAGAAGAAGAGACGCCGGCTCCCGGTCGAATCGGGCGCGCCGGAAGATCGCCGCGGCGGCAGGATGGGTCCGCCGAGCACACCGCCGAAATCGTTCTGCCTGAGCGGCGCCTTCGCCAATCCGTTGCGATTGGCGAACCAGTCGTTGGCGTCGAGCGTCTCGTTCCGGAAATAATCGAACAGCGTGCCATGAAATTCGTTCGTCCCCGAGCGGGTGACGATCGAGATCTGCCCTCCCGAGGTGCGGCCGAATTCCGGCAACTGGGCGGAGGTCAAGATCTTGAACTCCTGCAGCGCGTCGATGGAGACCAGGTTATTGACGCTGCCGAAGACGGTCAGCCCGGGCAGGGCGCCGCCCACCGCCGGATCGAGCCCCAGGCCCCGGCCGGCCGCGATATTGGCGCTGACCCCGTCGATCGTCAAATAGTTGGCTGAGGGTCGCTGGCCGTTGACGCTATAGAGCCATCCCGAAGCGGCCGCGTTCGACGCGATCGGCACCACTCCCGGCGCCAGGGTGATCAGCGGCAGAAAGTTCTGCCCGTTGAGCGGCAGGTTCGCGATGAAGCGCCGGTCGATGATCGTGCTCACCACTGGAGAGTCCCGAAAACCGGCCTCGGCTTCGACCACCACCGTCTCGGTGATTCTTCCGACCCTCAATCGAATCCGGATGGAGCGCGGGTCATTAACGTTGAGCACCAGGTTCTCGATGACGACGGCCGCAAAGCCCGGCTGCGTGATCGTCACCTGATAAGTGCCGGGCGGCAGAAACTGGAAGGCGAAGAGGCCCTCGCCATTGGTCTTCAGCTCCCGTTGAAACCCGGTCGAGGGATTGAGCAGGACGAGGTCGGCGCCGATCACGATCGCCTCCTCCTGGTCGATGACGAAGCCGCTCAGGGAAGTGGTCGCCGACTGCGCCAGAGCCACGGCGAGCCGCGAATCGGAGAACGCGAAAGAGACGAGGCAGGCGAAACACGCGAGCCAGCCTGATCGGCGGCGCGCCTTTCGGGCGCTCTCTTCAGAAATGGGGATAGTCGGAATTTTCAAGGTGTTTCAATTCTCCCTTGATAACTTCTGTTGAATTGCGCCGGACAGCTTCTCGGCGTCGAACAGGGACCGCCACAATTGCGCCAGCTTGATGGACGAGGCCGCCTCTTGCGTCGAAACGGCGAAGGCCGAACGGACGGCCTGATCGTTGGCCGTCCACAGCTTGAACAATCGCTCGACGGCGACGACCAGGTCGGCCCCGCGCGCCTCATCGGCCGCGGGCGAGGTGCCATCGGCGGCCTCGGCCGTTCCGATCAGCGGTTGCAACTGTCTGCGCATGGAGCCGGTCTCGTCTGAAAACTTGCGCGCGTGCTCGCGCAGCAGGAAGAGCCAGCCGGCGCGGCCGGCAATACTGAACGCCCGGATCTCGTCCGGCGAGAAGCGGCTCATGAGGCGCTGCAGCGCATAAGCCTGCAGCAAGGCTCGTTGCGACTGTTTCAACATCCGGGTCGCGAATTGCCGCATTTCAGTCTCGATCAGCCGTTCAGCCTCATCCGCCGGCATGGCCGAGAGACGGCCGGCGAGTTGACGGGCCAGGGAGGTCCGCAACTCGGGCTCGGCGGGAATCGCAGTGCCTGCCGCGGAATATTCCTGAATCGCGACCGCCGACGGAGGCCGCGCCCCGGCCGGACGGCGGCGGAGCGCTTCGGCGACGGTCTCGATTCGAATCGACACGGCGGCCTGGCCGGCAATCGGAGCCAGCACCTGGAGAATCTCGTCCTGGCGCCGCGCGGTCTCGACCACCGCCTCGATCTTCAGTTTGCCGTCCGCGCCGCGCACCACGCTGACCTCCTCGCCGAGGTCGGCTCCGACCTGATGGAGCAGGACCAGCGCTTTGATCTCCAATTCGACGGTGGCCGTGACCGGAGCGGCCGCCGGCGGCGAGGCGGACTGTGGAACCGCGGCCATCCGATTCTCGCCCTCCTGCTCCGTTCGGTTCACAGCCACGCCGGTCAGTTCCGGCTCGACCTCGAAGACCTGCCCGCCGACTGCCCCCAATGGCTGAGGCTCAAAGAGCTTCTCGACAAATCGCACCACCCGATCTTCTTTGGCATATCTCAATCGGAACCGCTGCTCGATGGGATGCAGATCACGACGATCGAGCGCGATGGTGGCGCTGATCAGCCCCTGAGACGGATTCCGATAGCCGATCAAGTAGGCCTCCGGCTGCTGCTCGACGGTGGCCGGGCCGCCGTCGCCGACGAAGCCGGTGAAGTCTTTGGTCGAAAGATCCACCCGCCACAGCTCGTCGATCATGAGCGGCTGGTCGGCAGGCCGCGGCGCCGTGACTTCGGCCCTGCGGCGATAGAGCCGCGGCGCACCATTCGCGGCGCGCCATTCGCCCGCGATGAGCCGGCCGTCTTCGTCGTAGAGACGGCGTACCTGCAACTGCTTTCCGGCGGTTCGCCAGATCTCGATCCGCCGCCGCGCGACCACTCGGTCATCGGCCCGGGACTCTTCGAGTTCAAGCGTCCGATGGAAGACCTGATCGGGGTGGCTCGAGATCCACTGCTCGCGCGAGGCCTCGGCGGCCGCGGCCAGGTTCAGGAGTTCAGCCGCGGCGGGCCGGCCGGATCGATCGAGGGTCACCCCGGCCGCGATCAGGATCGCGCCGAGAATGACTGCGCTCCGCAACCGGGCCAGAGTCCAGGAGGCCGACAGCCGGTCCAGCAGGCTCTTCCGTTCGTCGTCCGGAGCCGGCCGATCCTCTGTGGGCGGCACCCCCGCTTCGAGCGGCATGGCCGGAACCGCGGCGGCCGCTGGCGAAGAGCGGTGATCGTAGGTCACCCGGAGTTCCGGCCGCACGCCTTTAAAGCTCAGGCAGACCTCCAGCTTCCGCCCGTCGCTCAACTCGATGAGTTCCTTCTGCTCGAAGTCGCCTTTCGGAGGTTCCTCGACGATCAGGTAAGCCAGGCGGACCTCCTGTTCGCTGTAGACCTCGATGAAAGCGATCGGCTCGGCCTCGCTCAGGCTCAACGTCTGTTTGTGGATCCCAGCCCCGACCTCCTGCGATCCCAACAACTGACTGTTGACGACGATCCGCAATTCTCTGGGATCATGTTCGTAGACCCATCTGACGCGGCGGCTGAAGCGCTTCAACGCCTCACGGTTCCGGCTGCCGCCATCGCTCTGGTTGTTTCCGCCTCTCTTCAAACTATGATCTCCCGTTCCCCCTTTCGAGCCGGGATCAGGGCCGGTGAAATCCGTCGGGTTGCGGTCGGCCAGCCGCGGGAACTGCAGGATATGATTGACCTCGTCCAGACAGCGCGGGCAACTCACCAGGTGGGCGAGCGTCCGGCGATCAACCTCAGCACCTTCCGCCTTCCCATAGCGCTGCCGCCATTGCCTGGGCGGCAGACATTCGCCGCGGCAGGAATGAAAGATCTGATTCCGCAGCGCCAGGAGCAGCCTCTCGGTGGACAACTGAGGGTCGATCCGCACCGGTTCCGGCATCGAGTCCGGGCAGGCGAACCTGAGACGCTGCGGATCCTGCACAATCAACCGCGCCTCGGCTCGTGCAACCCGCAGCAGTTCGGCGACCGCCTGGCGCTCGGCGCGCAGGATCCCGGCGATCTCGCCGGGGAAATAACCCAGAAAGTAACGCAGAATCAGGACGCTTCCCGCCTTCGCGGCCTCTTTACGCGAACAGGCATAGCGGCAGATCAAAGACAGCTCTTCCTGTACTTGAAGCACCTGCCGCGGCTCGACGAAACGCACACCCAGCTCCGCCGAGTCATAATCGAGCAGGCTGAGTTGTTGCATCGTTCCCCGACCGGCGCGCCGACTTTGTGATCGGTAGGTATTGCGGAGCGAGGTATAAAGGTAACCGTCCAGATTATCGATCATCTGCAGATCCGGCCGGGCCAGGGCAAATTTAATGAAGACGTCGTGAACCAGATCCTCGGCCTGCTGCGGATCGTGATCGGTCAGTTGCAGAGCCCACTTCAGCAACTGCTCGTATCGGGCGAGAAACAGGTCCTCACAAGTCTCGGTTGTTCGCTCCCGCTTTAGCATAATCGTTACATTCAATAAGACTCGCTGGATCGGCAGGCATCAGGTCTCTGAGCGAAAAAATTTTTCAGGCGGTCAGGGCTGAAGACTGACCGGCTTTGAAAGTTGATTCGAAACCGCGAAACACGCGGAAATAATCACCTTTCGCGTACTTCGCGGTTTCGAATCTCAAATCTCAAATAACTTGATGATCAAAGTATTTAACCGCTTTACCAATGCACATAGTATCAAGATGTTGTAACAAAAGTTAAGACGGAGGGCTCTGTTGCAAAAACAGGCCGGTTATTCTCAAATAAGAGACTCTGGTTCTAATCTTATAGCGCTGGGGCTGCCGTGTCGAAATCCGCTTCCTTCAAATGGCGACATTACAACGCTGAGATCATCCTCGTCTGTGTCCGCTGGTATCTTCGCTACGCCCTCAGCTACCGGGATCTGGAGGAGATGATGCGAGAGCGCGGTCTCGGTGTCGATAGTTTCCGGACGGCGCGGCGGACGATCAAGGGATATGAGGCGATGAACATCATCAGGAAATGTCAGATCGTTGGAGTGGTCAGAGGTGATGTCCAGGGGCAAGTGAGATTTGTGAAAGGTCTCTTCGGAGTCGCCGCCTAACGAGAATCCCAATCCGGTTCTCGCTGGCCCCATCAATTTGTGCAACACAACCCGGCGGAGAATATCAACGACTCAAAGCCGGGAGACAACCAAGACGTGACTATGCAAGCAATGGGTTAATGCCTGCGGGGATCGAGATTCTGTTTGCCGGCGGTGGTTGCGGCAGTTCAGTCGAATCATCATAAAGCAATAGTATGGGTCCGGCGAAGGTTATTCATTGGAGATTATCGCGATGTGTGATGATTGCAAGACCGCCGACGTCCGTGAGATCCAGCCTACTTTCCACATTGATCAAGGCCATTTCTCTGAAGCGCAGCCTGTGCGCACGGAGATTGCCCGCGCGCACAGGCTGCAATTGATCAGGCCTCAAATCACCACTAGGGTGTAGTACAGCTCACCGTAGCCGGGATGTTGTTGGTTCCGCTGAAGCTGGCCTGGAAACCGAAATTGACCGTGGCTCCAACCGGAATCATGGCGTTATACGTTTGGTTCTTGACGCTGATATTGGCTCCGGTCAGAGTCAACACGCCATTCCACAGGTTGCTGATCTGCTGGTTGCCGGGGAAGACCCAGATGACGGTCCAGCCATTGATCGGCGTCGTGCCGCGATTGGTAACACTCACCGAACCGATAAAACCGTTCCCCCACTGATTGACCACCTGGTAGGTGGCGACGCAGGCGTTTCCACTCGGCGGCGGCGTGGGAGTTGGAGCCGGAGTCGGCGTCGGTGTCGGCGCCGGAGTTGGAGTCGGTGTCGGCGCCGGAGTTGGAGTCGGCGTCGGCGCCGGAGTTGGAGTCGGCGTCGGCGCTGGAGTTGGAGTCGGCGTCGGCGTCGGTGTTGGAGTCGGCGTCGGCGTCGGTGTCGGTGTCGGTGTCGGCGCACCACTCGGTTCAGTACCGAAGACCCTGGTCGCGCCGTCGTAGAGCGGGATGTTCTGAACCTTGACCGGGGCCGCTCCCGGCGTCGTCGCGACGCCCATGAACGAATAGTCATTGCTCGGATCCCAGGCGCCGGAGCTTGCGATCCTGAACTGTACCTCTTTCCGATAATCCGATTGCCCGCTGGGAGCGATCCTGGTGCCGGCGAAACTGACGGTCACATAGCAGAGCGAGCCGGAAACGACCCGCGGAGCCGAAACCGTCGCGCCCTGGGTGAAGTTGGTGGTGACGGTGATCATGCCGGGAGTCACGCCCGGTTCCAAGGTGAAGTAGTAACGGAACGAAAGATTGTTCGTGACGCGAGCTGGGAAGGACGTCTGATTGAGGACGTAGGCCCTGATCTCCGTGAAATTGTTTCCGGAAGCATTGACGCCGGCCTGCACATAGAGCTCATCCATATCAGCGGTCTCGACTGGCGGAAAGTTCGCCAGCGGAGTTCCGCCAAATTCCTGATACAGGCGAGCCAGAGCGCCGGTGAAAGCCGCGTTGTAGTCGCACGCTACTTCATTCCCGACGAAGTCTTGACGGCTATCCGTATAGCTATCATTCATCCCCGGACCGCCGACCAGGGCGCCGTAGAGAATGTGGCGGCTGGTCACCGGATCATTGATGCTATCGGACCATGAGCCATGCGCGGCGCGGTGATGTACGTTGCGCGGAGGATTGTTTCCGAACCCCACCATATAACTGCTGTTGCGCGGGTTGGCGCCGAGCAGGTAGTTGATCTGCCTGATGGCGAAGTCGTGGTATTGCTGGCGCAAAACAGGATTGGCCAGATGGTCGCTATAGACCAGAGCCAGAAACGCGGTATTGGCTGCGTAGCGCGCCGAGCCGTAGACATCGAGAAAGGTCAGGCCACCAGGAGTCGTATTGCCGCCGCCGCCATTCCGGAAATTGAGGTATCGCTGGACGTCGTCATTGTACATCTGCTTGCCGGTCAGTTGGGCCAGCAGCACATAACAGCCATAAGAGACGTCGTCCCAGGACTGGGTAAATCTGAAGGATTTGATCGCGCTCTGCGGCTCGGTGTTGAGGTTGGCATATTCCAGTTCCGCCTTGTCCAGGTAAGTGGAATCGTTCGTGGCCCGATAGAGCCAAATCGCGCCCCAGACGATCTCGTCCCGGTAGCCGCTAAAAGACCTGTAATACCCGCCGGCGTCAGTGATGCATGCATCATAGGTACCGCGGAATTGATCCGCGAAGTTATAGAGTTGCTTGGCATGGTTCAGCAGGATATCCGCATAAGCGGCGTCGCCGTTCGCGCGAAAGAGCATCGATGACGCAGCCATGGCCGCCGCCGTTTCACCCGCCAGATCCGAGCCGGGGCACGCAGCAGTGATCTTGTATGCCGGCCTCGCCATCTGCATCGTCTCCGGCGGCGCCCACTTGGCGTGATCTAAGCCACCGTTCCCGATCTGGCCATAGAGTTCATTGGGCGCGGTATGGACCTTGATGAAATAGTCGTTGACGAAACGCAGGTTGTTGAGCAAGTGCGCCATCTGTCCGCTGTTGCGATAGGCGTCGGGATATTCGATCCCGCCCCAGGCTAGCATCGCTGCCGAATAGGCCATCGGCAATCCGAATTTGACATGATCGCCGGCATCGAACCATCCGCCGGTCAGATCCAGGCCCACGTCCGCCCCGTCGGTCAATGCCGAAGGGCCGCGGAAAGTGACGCGGTTGAAGCTCGGCTTGGGCCCTGAGACCTCCTCCTCATAGAAGTAGATGGCCTTCTGCAGCGCCTCGCCGTAATTGAAAGCCGGTCCCTGGGCATGGGTCTTGTTAGTGAAGATCGACAATCCCGCGGCCGTCAGCAGAATGATCGAAAGAGCGCTGGCCAAGATCAGTGCGCCTCTGCGCACCATAAAGGTCCTGACAAATTTCATTTCTCCTCCTCCGGTTTGCGTCCCGGCCACAAACCATAGTTGATGAACTCTGTGAACAGGACAATCACACCTAAAATGCCGATCATCGCCGGAACTCGAATTACGAGTTTGGGTCGAACTCGATTAAGATTCGCCCGCCAGGCATTGAGCCAGCTTATCGATTTTGATGCGATTGCCCAGCTCCGTATATTGAGCGAAAAGGCTCTGATCATCATTGAAGCATCCAAAGAGTGTTGATGGCCGAAACGATGATCATGACCAGTGAAACTCGTCTGGGGAGATACTAACTTATAGAATTTAGGATAAAGAGATTCAGAATCGAGCCCGAACGATCCTGCTCACGCCAGAGGTCTGAATCCCATGACCACCTCACCTCTGCGGTTTTGCTCCATTCTGATGAATTCATCCGGAAGACCATTTCCCAAACTCTACAAGAGAAGAAGCCTGTGTCTATTCCACAAACTGTCCGAGAAATAAGATAAAAGTAGTCCAATTCTCCTATCAACAGAGCCGATGTTAGACAAAGGCATTGCTGATGATAGTGCAAAGACCGCAGGGACGGTTAACCATTACAGTGCACTGGCACCACATCCCTCTTTCAACGCCCAAAATCGCAATTCTAGTTTCTGCTAATACTTAGTGTTTTATGTACGTTTACCTGGCGGCAGACTGCCGATGCCGCGTTGGCTGTATTTTAGATTGATACGGCACAGCATAAGAATCAGATCTGCCCAGCCAGGTTATATCCGAACGAGGTTCAGTTTTTTCCCGTACCATTACATAATCGGTTGCTAATGGTGGCGTCAGGTAGTCAGCTCAATAATTGGCAATTGGCGGCAATCTTCTGATGGGATGGACCAGGGCTCAAGAGGTCAGCCGGCAATTGAAATCCAAACGACTGAACCGGTTGATAACCGAGGATGCGATCTCCTGGCGCAGAGAGCGGGCTTCCGGCGCGTGCGGACTTGCAGACAGCCCTGGCCAGTGGTTCCTGATATGGGAGGATCTGCGGCCCCGGCTCAACGAACATCAGTTGCGGGTAGATCACTTGCTCCAGTTCCTCCCGGAAGACGTAGAGCCCGCCCGTCACGGCTGTCGTCAGGAGCACCGGGAGCACGATTAGGCCCGCATAGAAATGCCGGCGCCGGGTTAATCGTCAGCTTCGGATTTTTGCCGAGGCAGGAGGAGGTCAACTGTGAAATTCAAAATTCAGATCGTCGCCGTCTCTGATGACGGCCTGGAGGACTGCCGGGAGATCACTTCCCTGGAGCGACAAGAAATGCGGCCGGAAACCTTTGGCCTGACGCTGACCGAGAGCAAGGCCATTCTCAAGGACCTCCAAACGACCATCGTCGAACGGCAGGCGACGGACTTTCTGGCTGCCTTTCAGCAATGTCCGGATTGCGGCCGGCGGCGGAACCTCAAAGGCTACCATCCCCTCTCGATGCGGACCGTCTTCGGCAAGCTCTCAGTGAGAAGCCGGAGGCGAGAATTCAGATCACCCCCCATGTGACCCCCCATGTGCCCCCCCATGCTGAGAGAGAGATAGGCAAAGTTGAACGGTCATTGTTAGAGTCCTGCCGCACGCCGCAGGATCGCACCAGAATTCAGTCCCATTTAAAGATAAGGAATGCCAAGCATATACGGGAGCGGTATCTGAAACCGATGCTGGCCGATGGCTTGCTGGAGATGACCGATCCGGAACACCCGAAGGCTCCGAGGCAGAAATACCGTACAACGAATCTTGGCCGGGCCGCGCTTCAAGGCGCGTATGGAGCAAGATGATGGGAGAAAGGAGTTAAGGAGTTCCGGGAGAAATTTTGATTTTGTTACTGTAGAGGTGTCAAAACGCAGTCGCTGACCGAAATCAAAGGACTTATGACCCCAATTTCTCTTTAATTGATGCGCAAAGGCATCGATCAGGAGCTTGCAAACCATTGTACAGGATAGACTTTGATCTTGCAGTAACAAAAATCAAAATTTCTCCCGGAACCCCGAAACGGATCGTTACTGGAACGCGATCGTCGGCAACGGCGGCCAGGAGAGCGCCTGCGGCTGGTGCAAAGACAAATGGGGATTGTCCTGGCAGATTACGCCGATGGCCCTGACGAAAGCGATCACCGATCCCGATCCCGCTGCCGCCAAACGCGCGTTCGATGCGATGATGCAGATGAAAAAGATTGACATCGCGGCAATCGAGGCGGCGCGCCGCGGTTAAGGTTGCATCTTCGAGGCGTGCATTTCTGAAGCCCAAGGGGCACCTGACGGGCAGGGCCGAATCCCCTCGGCCCTGAACCTGCGGTTTTCGACCAGGGGGAGAACATCTTCGCGCCTGCCCGGCCGCTGAACTTCGGTCCGTTAGCCAGCTTCCCAGAAATCCAGGCATTACCCGGAATATTCCCCTCTGATTCCCTCTCAAATACGAGGCTTTCGCCTCGAGAGATCCATTGTTCGTCATTCCAGGTTCTCGCGGCCTAAATAGGGCTCGTCCAGTCATCAACATCGCCGCGCGCCCACTCGTCTAGCCATAACTCAGGACGGCGATCGAATTGCGGCCGGTTTCGATTCCTGGCCGGTGATCCGGTCAGACCACCTGACGATTCGGAACGAATCAGTTACAAGAAAACACAAAATAATTAGATCCGAGTTAGCCTTTTGAGATGCAATTCTTGCATTAATACTAAGAGGAAAGGAGGGCCGCCAGTCGAGCGAGTATAAGTCGGATCATTGAAATATATAAATGTTTCGCTCGTCGCCGGCAAATATTCGTAGTCCAGGTTCAAACATAAGTTTCCATCCACCCAATTCTGGACCCGGCATAAATTCCATCCACCCACATTCTGCCTTGTTTGGTGAAGGATTGAACCAGTGATGCCATGACTGCCTGACGCCGTCACGATCTTTGATTCTGGCCGAATGGACGCACCAAAATATCCGGGGCCTCCTGCCAGGACGGATATTCTTTGGGCAAATAGCACCCTGTCCGAATGCCCCAAAAGATGGCATTGACGGCCAGGCGCAGATCAGTTTCGTGATTTCGTCCGCCCGGTCCGGCGGACGTGACCACCTGGTTAAGAGCTTCCCTCTCTCGATCGATCAGGTCGTTCGGGCGGAGTTGATAGCTCATGCCTGGATGCAACCGGCACGAACTGAGACCTTTAAAAGGCGCGCTGAGGAGAGGTGTTCAAGCCTGAACTACGATGAGAAATCACGTCCTACTGATGACATGTTTTTCGTAATACATCACATTACATGGTGGATACTGTCTGGGCAATCGAAGACACCACGTCAACTGTAATAAAGACTAAACTTCTCAACATCGCCGCCGGCGTTTTCTGGTGACAGAATTCTCGGCGTCGATGATATCTGTCAACTCGTTCGAATTGAACTGTGGAATTATATGAAAAAGTCTCAGGGAGATACGAACAGGATACTGATATTCAATAACACGGTTTTTTCTGAACATATATTTAGGGAACGCGTTGGAGTCCGGCCGCCATATTTTGAGATCGCAGATCGAAAGCCAGATGTAACCCTGGTGCTTCGTTTGATCTTCTGTCTATCAGCGATGGTGCTGCCCGGTAACGCTTACGGAAATCCGATCCGGCAGTCGAACCAACAGCCTGTCGAGACCGGAAGTAACGATCGCGATGGACGGCTGGTCTCGCCACTGAGGCCGGGTCAGACTAGCAGGCAGGCATTGGCAGGCGGTCAGAGCCATCTCTATCGGATGACGCTGAGCATCGGTCAATGCGTGCAGGTAATTGTCAAACAAGACGGTCTCGATGTGATAGTGCTGGTGAAAGGGCCGGATGGCGGACGGATCCTGACGGCCGATACCGAACGCCGGCCTGAGGGGCTGGAGTCGATCTCAATCGTGACGGAAGTCGCCGGCGACTATCAGGTGATCCTGCAGCCGGCAGTAGAGAGGGGGCCTGCGGGACACTACCAGATTTGGATTCAGGACCTCCGACCCGCAACCGAGAATGACCGGGCTCTGTTTGACGCCTGGAAGCAGTATGAACAAGCCAACAAACTGCGCGACGCCGGCAGATACCATGAAGCTCTTCCATTATATAAGAATCTCATCGAGACCTTTCAAAGGATCTTAGGAGCGAATGACCGAAACTTCGCTTTGGCGCTTCATGATCTGGCTGTTTTCTATTACTACAAGGGCGACGACCTCAGGTCGGAGCCGCTATCTCAGCGGGCGCGGGCCATTCAAGAGCAAATCCTCGGCCGGGAGTCCACAGACCTGGCGGCTTCTCTCAATCTGCTGGGACTGATCTGCGCCAACAGAGGTGAGTTTGCGAAAGCCGAGCCGCTGTTTCAACGCGCGGTGGCGATTAAGCAGAAAGCCCTGGGGGAGGAACATCCCAATCTGGCCTTCTATCTCTACAATCTCGCGCACATCTATTCCAATAAGGGGGATTACGCTCAAGCGCAGCCGCTGTACGAACGCACACTGGCGATTCGAGAGAAAATGTTGGAACCGGAACATCCGCTGGTGACCCAGTCTCTCAGCGAGCTCGCCGCCATGCACTACAAGAGAGGGGACCTGGCGAAGGCTGAATCATTATATCAACGCGCCTTAACCAGTTGGGAGAGACTGCTGGGGCCGGAACACCCGAATGTCGCTGAATCCCTCAACGGGCTCGCCAATATTTACCGCGACCGGCAGGAATACGCCAAAGCGGAACCGCTCTATCGTCGCGCGCTGGCGATCCGGGAGAAGACAGAGCTGCCAGTTCTGGCCGTGACTCTCAAGAGCCTGGCCCGCCTCTATTTCGAACGAGGTGAATATGCCAAGGCCGAACCGCTCCTGCAACGAGCGTTGGCCCTCTTCGAAAAGTTGCTGGGCGGCAAACATCTCTACGTGGCTTCGACACTCAGTGACCTGGCCGTCCTGTACGCGGGACAGGGGCAGTTCACCGAGGCCATCAGGCTCCAGTCGCAAGCCAACGCCGTCAGAGAACACAACCTCGCGCTCAACCTCTCCACCGGGTCGGAGCGCCAGAAACTGGCCTATCTGGCCAACTTCTCGAAAACGGTCGATTTCACCCTCTCGCTCCAGAGTCAGGCGGCGCCGCAGGATCCGCAAGCGATCGACCTCGCCTTCACGACCTGGTTACGCTGGAAAGGGCGCGGGCTCGATGCCATGAGCGGCGCGATTGCCGCCTTGCGACGCCGCGCGGCGCCGCAAGATCAAATCCTCTTCGATCAACTCGCCGAAGCCCGCTCACAGTTGTCCGCGCTCAGGCTGAGAGACGTCGCCGAGGAGACACCGGCATCCTCCCCGGACCGGCTCCGGGGGCTCGAAGAAGAGATCGAAAAACTGGAGAGGAAACTCTGCTCTCGCAGCACGAAGTTCGGCACACAGGTGCAACCGGTCACCATCTCCGCGGTCCAGGCAGCCCTTCCGGCCAACAGCACGCTAATTGAGTTCGCCGTTCATACGCCGCAGAAACTGGCGAACGGCCAGAACCAGCCTCAACGTTATCTGGTCTATCTGCTGGCGGCACAGGGCCGGCCCAAGTGGATAGACCTGGGTGAAATCGCACCTATCGATCGGGCTGTGAACGCCTGGCGCCTGGCGCTCCGCGATCCCAATCGTACGGACGTCAATCAACGCGCGCGCGTCGTATATGAGAAAGTCATGCGGCCCCTGCTGCCACTGCTGGGTGAAACTCAGCATCTATTAATTGCGCCGGATGGCTTGCTCAACCTCATTCCTTTTGCCGCCCTGGTGAATGAACGGAACCAGTTTCTGGTCGAACGTTACAGTATCAGTTACCTGACCAGCGGACGGGATCTGCTGCGGTCACGCGAATCGCCGCCGAGCAATAATCCTCCGTTGATAGTGGCCAATCCCGATTTCGGCCGGGTCGAGACGGCCCGGGCGCGGGACGGTCAGCCAGCGGGAAACTCGCCGGCGGGCGATCAGGAGTGGGGGCAGATCGATTCAACCAGGATCTTTTTCCAGACACTGCCGGGCACCGAACTCGAGGCGCTGGAGATCAAGGCCGCGATCCCGAATGCCTCGACGCTGTTGCGAGAGCAAGCGACCGAAACGGCGCTCAAGCAATCCAAGGCGCCGCGCCTGCTGCACATCGCAACCCACGGTTTCTTCCTCGACCATCAGGAGTCCCCACGGACCGAGAGGCGGAACCTTCCGAACGATACGCTGCGCCGATCCTTCAGGCTCAGCCGTCAGGCGGCGAAGATCGAGAACCCACTATTGCGGTCCGGACTGGCGCTGGCAGGAGCCAACCAGCGCCCGGGCGCTGAAGACGATGGTGTGCTGACGGCCATGGAGGTGGCCAGCCTGGATCTCTGGGGGACGCAATTGGTAGTGCTCTCCGGCTGCGACACCGGAATCGGCGAAGTCCGGAATGGGGAGGGAGTGTACGGTCTGAGGCGGGCCTTGGTGCTGGCCGGGGCGGAGACGCAGATCATGAGTTTGTGGCCCATCTCGGATCGGGAGACGCGGAGACTGATCGTCGGTTATTACAGGCGATTGCTGAAAGGAGAAGGTCGCGGTGAAGCGTTGCGGCAAATACAACTGGAGAAGCTGAAGAACACGCGCCTGCGACATCCGTATTATTGGGCGAGTTTTATTCAGGCTGGCAAATGGGCAGATCTTGACGGCACGGTGAGCGGTGATTCTGAATATCGATCACACGAGGTAAGCAAGTGAGCGCCACAGTTCAAAATGTGCCTGGCGGCGGGGCCAATCTGGTCAGCCGCATTCAGATCGGCGATCAACACGCCGAAACCGAACTGGTCGAACGTTTTAAACATGTCGTGATGAGCGTCATCCGCCGGAAGGTCGGCGACATCTCGATCGCCAGCGATCTCTACCAGGAGACCTTCTGTATCGTCATCGAGAAGATCAGGCAGGGCGACCTTCGAGAACAGGAGAAACTTCCGGGTTTCATTTGCGGTGTCGCCAGAAACCGGGTCATCAAGTATTTTCAGCGGGCCATGCAGCAGGGGCCCCGGGCTGAAAGCGACGAAACGGTCTCGCTCCCGCACCCGGCGTCCGATCAGCTCGAAGAGCTGCTGCGGAAAGAGAAAGCTAATCTCGTCCGGCAAGTCCTCATGGAGATGACACATGAGCGGGATATCCAGGTGCTTTCCAGATTCTATCTCGCCGAAGAGAGTAAGGAACTGATTTGCGCGGATCTGGGATTGACCAGCCAGCAATTCCGACTCGTTCTTCACCGCGCTCGCGAAAGGTACCGGGAGTTGTATGAACTGGCAATGCGCCGTAAACGCTAGACCCACTAACTCGGAGTTTCGCTGACCAAGATTAGGATGGCTTGGTTAAGTTCCGAACGGCCGGTTATACTTGATACCGAGGGTGAGTCCTTTTTCACGGCCGAGGATGGCGGCCGTTTGTTGCCGACCCAAAATTTATGGATCATTCCTACATAGAAGAACATCAGATCATTGACCGCTATCTATTAGGCCAATTATCGGATCAAGAGCGCATGCGCTTTGAGGCGCACTTCGAGAATTGCGGGCAATGCATCGATCGAATGGAGCTGATCGCTGATCTCCGCCTGGGACTGCAAATGGTCGCGGCGGAAGAATTGCCGCGCGCGCGCGCTTTCACTCAGACCGGAAGGCCGGCCAGAATTGCGCGGCTCGGCCGTGCGCGTCAGGCAGCCCTGCTCGTGGGCGTAACGCTGTTGATTATCCTCCCGGCAGGAGCGCTGATTCAGAAATGGAGGAGCCTGCGGCAAGATCTGGCTCAGGCCACACAGACTGCCACCGAGTGGCAACGTCGATATGAAGAACGGGAGCAAGCCGGCCGTGACCCGATCATCGTGTCGCAGTCGGGCGTGGCGCCATCATCCCCGGCAGGAGATCGACCGGCCACAGCACCGCCTGAAAGCGAACGAATAGATGGCTCACAACCGACATCTGCCGTACGGGAACCGGGGCCCAGCCCGCCGACCGTCCCAGTCTTCACCTTGAATACCCAGCGGAGCGTGAGCCCTGACCTGTCTCAGCCGGTCAATCGGCTCGTCATTTCACCTTCATCATCCAAACTAATTATTTTGCTGCTCGGATTGGAAACGGAGACGGATATTCAGTCTTATCGAGCTGTCATCTCCACGGCCGACGGCCGGCGCATCTGGAGAAAGAGCCAGTTGAGGCCGGTCTCCAGTAATGCGCTCGCCCTCAGTTTGGATTCCGCGCTGTTCACACCCGGTAATTACCTGCTGACGTTGGAAGGGGTCACGGTACCACAGCATTACGTGCTGATTGCCAGAGATACATTCCGGGTGGTTAATCAATAATCGATCGCTGACGCGCCTTCGCCACATTCTTCAGACCCGCGCTCTCCTTCAACGGATTTTTCGAAATAGGGTGAAACGTTTTCGCCTCTAGCCGTACTTTGTCATCAGGAGTGGCAAGGTTTCACTTCCGGCGGTCAGAGATAAAAACATCCAACTTTCATCGGCTTGAGTTCTAAACTGTGACTCGAAGAGCGGCAGCTTTTCCTGATCCGCGTGATCGTTGATTCGAAGCTGACAGTGATGAGATGTAAAAAAGCAGTCTGAGATGAATATGATGTACCCATGGTTCGCGTTGCAGACCAAGTCAAGAAACGAAAAGAAGGCTGATTACCTGCTTAAACAAAAGGGATATGAGTGTTTTATCCCGACCTATCGACAGCGTCGAAAATGGTCGGATCGCACTGTTGAAGTGGAGTTACCGTTGTTCCCCACCTATGTCTTTTGCCGCCTCGGTCCTTCGGTGCTGGGCAAGGCCATCACGACTTCCGGCGCCGTCAGAATAGTCGGATTCGACGGGAAGCCGGCAGAAATAGCGATCGAAGAGATCGAGGCTTTACAGCGATTAATGCAAAGCAATCTCTTACGAGAGCCCTGGAAATATCTGTGTGAGGGAACGCCGGTTCAGGTAGAGACAGGCCCTTTGGCCGGAGTTCAAGGTGTGGTCTGTGCGGAAGGCGGTCATCATAAACAACTAATCATCTCTATCAGTCTATTGCAGCGGTCGGTTGCGATTCAGCTCGATGATGACACCGTCATCTCTGTTACTTCGCACCGGCCGGGACCTCGAACTACACAGACTGTGGTATCGGAGATCGCGGCGAGACTGTTGCCAAGGGCTTAAATTTCTATAGATCTCAATACTTTGGAAACTAAATCATCTGAGAGTTCAGGTTTAAACGGCGAAATACGCCAAACCTCGATCAATTGGCCTTCTCACGTATTTTGTGAACTTCGCAGTCTAAAATCTCAAAGAGGTCAGTGAACCAGGTATTGAACCGTTCAGTTTAAAATAGCTATTTTTATTACCTATCTTCACCACTCACCCCAGTTTCAATTCCGAGAAGGGCGGCGACCCCCTCCCCCAGCAAGTTAGCATATCTAACCGAACGATTGATCACACAGCAGGCGCCTGGGCCAGGCTGTAAGGCGGGAGCCTGCAATGATGAGCCGGCATGATCCTGATCGAGAAGAGACGACCATCTCTCAAGTCGTCCGGAAGAGCTGTCAGGTGCAGGACGTTTAGTCTCGCGTTCATCCCCAGAGACGCCGAGGGTGGAGGGCATCAGCGGAGCAAGCATGGAGATCGAATTGACTCAGGAACAGCAGAGCGTGAGGACCGGTTTGAGGTGTTTCGCGCGCACCGAGCTGGCCGCTCAGGCCGAGCGAGCAGACCGGGAGGAACGGTTTTCACCGGAAATACTCCGGAAGATGGCGCAGCAGGGATATCTGGGCAGCATCCTGCCGCGCGAGTGGGGCGGCAAAGGCCTGGACCTCATCGCCTATGGGCTGCTGCATGAAGAGATCGGGAGAGTCTGCGCTTCGGCCAGATGCATCGTGACGGTCCATGACATGGTGACCCTGGCCATTCTCAAATGGGGCAGCGAGCGACAACGAAAACTGCTGCTGCCGCGTCTGGCGAGCGGCGAGTTGCTGGGGGCTTTCGCCCTGAGCGAGCCTCAGGTCGGGAGCGATGCCAAGAGCATCGAAACGACCGCCGAGCGTTCGAACGGCGCCTACCTCCTGAACGGCACCAAGAAATGGATCACCGCGGGCCAGATCGCCGACCTCTTTCTGGTCCTGGCCCGCCATCAAGATAAGCCGACCGCCTTTCTGGTGGAGCGGGATCGTCCCGGAATCTCGATCAAGCCGATCTCCGGACTGTTGGGAATGCGAGCCTCGATGGTCGCACAGGTCGACCTCCGGCAGTGTGAAATTCCGGCCGAGAACCTGGTCGGGCGGGAAGGATTCGGTCTGATCTCTGTCGCCTTGACCGCCCTCGGTCTGGGGCGGTACGGCGTGGCCTGGGGATGCGTGGGAATCCTCCAGGCCTGCCTTGACGCCTGCCTTGAGTATACGAGCCGGCGCCGGCAGTTCGGCGTTCTCCTGAAAGAACATCAGTTGATTCAAGCCATGATCGCCGAGATGGCGACCAATCTCAAAGCTGCACGCCTCCTCTGCCATCGGGCCGGAAAGTTGAAACAGGAAGGCGATCCGCAGGAGGTGGCCGAGACGTTTGTCGCGAAATACTTCTCCGCGCAGGCCGCGATGCGGGCGGCGATCGATGCCGTCCAGATTCACGGCGCCAACGGCTGCTCCAGCGAATACCCGGTGCAACGCTATCTGCGCGATGCCAAGATTATGGAAGTGATCGAAGGCAGTAACCAGATCCAACAGCTCGTCATCGCAAAGTATGCTTTTCAGGAGGCCGCGGCGGTCGCTTCGGCAGCCGACACTCAATGAACATGTGGGATTTGAACCAGGAAGCTTTTTATCAACTGCTTGCGCGTCTCAACACCGACCCGGAACAAGGAGGAGAGGCGTATGAAATGTTGCGTGCCAGATTGATCTTCTTATTCGGGCGAAAGGGTTGCCGAATCTCCGCCGAACTGGCGGATGAGACCATCAACCGCGTCGCCCGGAAGATAGAAGAAGGTCATGAGATTGGCGACCTTTTCAAGTACTCGCACGGTGTGGCGCGGTTAGTCTTGTTGGAGCATTGGAAGGATCCTCGAAGAGAGTGGGAGCAACTCGATGAGCGGCTCGCAGTTTCCGAGAAGGGTCAAGAATTTGATCCCGCTCGGCTGGAGTGCATGAAGAGGTGCTTGCAGAATCTCTCGTCGGAGGGGCGGAACCTGATCATCAGGAACTGCACCCTCAATAAGGATGGAAAGGAAGAGTTGGCCAGGTCTCTGGGGCTGACGGTCAACGCCCTCAGGCGAAGGGTATTTCGGATCAGGACCGAACTTCATGCCTGTTGCGAAAAATGTGTTAAGAAGGCGTAAATACTCGGCGGCGTAATAGTGAAAGACTAAGTACTTTGGAAATTAAGCTCTATGGAATTCGAAATTCAAACCGCGAAACACGCGAAATACACGAAAATCTCCAAGATTTCGCGATGTAGAAAATTTTGAGATCGGAGACGATTTTTCAAGGCATTTTTTCCTTCTACTCCCACTATACATCGAAGACCTTGAGGCGGATGAATCCCGCCAGTGAAGCATTTTATTGATGAGCGTTCCATGACAGATAACGGCAACCCGACGCGCAGTCATCAGTGAAACAGCTTTTATAACAGCGGTGCAGACTCGCGCAGAGCTCGAGGCCCAGGCGATTGATTGGGGTCGGGTCCGGGGTGAGGTCTTCATTCCAGAGCCCGTGGCGAAAGATATTGATTAAGATCGCGATGCCAGGCCACAGAGGCCGGCACAACATGCGGCAGCCTGTTCAGAGAAGCCGGCAACCCATACTCAGCGGCCACAATTATACTCAATACCCACGATTCATAATCTTGAATCAGATGACACACCTCGGAATGCCCGGCCGCGTCAAGGCTGGTGGATAACAACCCGTTCCAAACGACGGGCCAATATTCGTGCAACAAAGCCATTTATCAGTGTAAGTTATGCATCATCTAAGAACGATTGATCTCAGCAGTTGGTATGCCGTCCATACTCATCTCAAACAGGAAGATCGAGCAAGTAACAACCTCAGCACTTTAGGAATAGAGACGCTGACCCCACGGATTAAGAAGTGCCGGCGCAACGTCTATACCGGCGAAGTCACGCACGTCGGCAGGCCGTTCTTTCCTAACTACGTATTCGTTCGATTCGACATCCACCAACATTTTCATAAGGTTCGTCTCACCCGGGGAGTGCACAGCGTGGTCAGTTACGGCACCACCCCGGCGCAGGTCGACCGTTGGATTATTGCGGCGATTCAGTCAAGGATCGGAGAGGATGGCTACGTCATGATAGGCGAGAATTTGAAGCCGGGCGATGAAGTAGTAATCGAGGGCGGTCCCATGAAAGACCTCCAGGGGGTCTTTGAAAGGGAGACCAGTGATGCCGACCGGGTAATGATCCTGTTACAGGCGATAACTTATCAGGCGCACCTGGTAGTAGACAGAGAGAGCCTGAGAAAGATCGGTCAATCCGGCCTCAACAGCACCGCAGTAAAATGAAGACGCCGCCGACCGTCGCGCCCTGGCTAGAGTAGAGTCTGACCATCGATGAGAGGGCTTCAAGCCGTCTTCCGCGCCCGGTCCCGCTTCAACCACGAGAAGGCAACCGGTAGATCTCACCAAACGATTGACACACATCAGGCGCCGATGCCTGATTGAAAGGCGGTAGCCTGCTTTGGCCCGGGCTATCGAGAATTAGATGCCGGAGCGCCGAACCGGAACCGAGAGTTCGATCCCCGGAATCGGCCACCGCGATAACCTGAATTTCGTAAGGAGTTAATGATGAGCTGGCACGATCCTGATCGAGAAGATACGACCATCTATAAAGTCGTAGTGAACCACGAAGAGCAATATTCCATCTGGCCCGACTACAAGGAGATGCCTCTGGGCTGGAAAGATGCCGGGAAGAGCGGGCTGAAACCCGAGTGTCTGGCCTATATCAAAGAGGTCTGGACCGATATGAGGCCGCTCAGCTTAAGGAAGCAGATGGAAGAATCGGCACGACGGCGCGCTCAGGAACCGCCGCCGCCGGTCGATAAAACGCCCCGGGTGAAGGAAGAGACACTGGTCGATCGTTTATCTAAAGGAAGACATCCGGTAGAGGCCAGCTTGCGACCGGAAAAGACCGTGCAAGCCCTCAAGAAACGGCTCGAACTTGGGTATGTGCATGTCAAGTTTACCGGGACCAGGGGCGGAACGGAACTCGGGGTCAGGCTCGACGCAAACGCCACAGATCTGAGTTCGGCCGATTTTGAGAATCCCGCGGGCACGGTTCACCTGGAGGGGGAACTGACGCTGGACTACGTCAAAGTTCGATGTATCGCCGATATCGACCTGCGAACGCTCGCCGGTGAAGGGCATCTGGTGCCGGTGTAGGATGAGACCGGTTCTTTGTCAGGAGGGAAATCTCTGCATGCCTGGAAATACTGCTGAACCTCTCGCTGCGATCCCGACCCTGGTCACGTTGTTGCGCCGGAGGGCGCAGGAACAGCCGACGCAGAAACTGTATACATTTTTGCGCGATGATGAGGAAGAGGAGACGCTGACTTACGCCGAGCTCGATTATCGGGCGCGCCAGCTCGGGGCGCGGTTACAGAGTGCGGGGGCCCGGGGTGAACGAGTCCTGTTGGTCTATCCCTCGAGTTTAGATTACATCATCGCCTTCTTCGGCTGCCTTTATGCCGGAGCAGTGGCTGTTCCGGCCTATCCGCCCCGGCAGAATAGAAATTTGGGCCGCCTCCAGGCCATCATCTCCGACGCCCAGGCCAGGTTCGTCTTGACCACCGGTTCGATCTTCTCGGGGATCCAACGCCGGCTCTCGGATCTTCAGGATCTGAATCCGATCCAGTGGTTGATTACCGATCAAGCAGAAGACCACGCGGCAGACGACTGGAAAGACCCCGCCGTCACCGAAGAGACGCTGGCCTTCCTGCAATATACCTCCGGTTCGACCTCCGCGCCCAGAGGCGTCATGCTGCGGCATCGCAACCTGTTGCATAATTTGTCGATCATCAAGTCCGCGATCCAGGGTTCCCGGGAGAGCACATTCGCGATCTGGTTGCCGCTGCATCACGACTTCGGGATGATCGCCGGAATTCTGGAGCCGCTCTATTTGGGGTCTTCAGTCGTGCTCATCTCTCCGACCGCCTTTCTGCAACGCCCTTTCTGCTGGCTTCAAACCATGTCCCGTTCTCGGGCGAGGGTCAGCGGCGCCCCCAATTTTGCTTACGACCTCTGTGCGCGAAAGATCAGCCCGGCCCTGCGGGCGGAGCTGGATTTGAGCCATTGGGAGGTGGCGTTGAATGGAGCAGAGCCCGTCCGGGCGGAGACGCTGGAGCGGTTTATCGAGGCCTTTGCCCCCTGTGGTTTTCGGCCACAGACCTTTCACCCCGGCTATGGGCTGGCCGAGGCGACTCTGATGACTACCGGGGGGGCGAAGGACCGGCCACCGGTGATCAGAACTTTTCAGTCGGCGGCATTGATGAAAGACCGTGCGATTCCGGTCGAAGACGGAGAGGCCGGCGGCCGCCGATTGGTGGGAGTGGGCGGCAGCCTGATGGGTCAGCGGATCGCGATCGTTCGGCCCGATCTCCGGACGGAGTGTGCGCCCGGAGAGATCGGAGAGATCTGGATCTCGGGACCGAGCGTCGCTAAAGGCTATTGGCAACGTTCGGAGGAGACTGAGCGGACGTTTGGAGCTTACCTGGATCAGACCGCCGAGGGGCCGTTCCTGCGCACCGGAGACCTGGGGTTTATGCACGCCGGAGAACTATTCGTGACCGGCCGAATCAAAGACCTGATCATCATTGATGGCCAGAACTATTATCCTCAAGACCTCGAACTTACGGCCGAGAAGAGCCATCCCGCCATTCGACCGAGTTGCTGCGCGGCATTTTCGGTCGATCGGGGCGGTCGGGAAGAGCTGGTGGTGGCGGCCGAAATCGAGCGCCAATACCTCAATTCGAACCGGAGTGAGATTGAACAGGCCATCCGCCGGGCGATCGCTGAAGAACATGAGTTGCGGGTCGAGCGAGTCTGGCTGCTTAAGCCAGGCGCGTTGCCGAAAACTTCCAGCGGGAAGACTCAGCGGTATGTCTGTCGCGCCGATTTTCTGGCGGCGTCAGCGAGCGGCGCATCGTAGAGGCGGGGCAGCGATTTTGACATAGGAGGACCCTCAATTGGAGACAAAAACCGTAGGCGTCGTCGGAGCGGGCATCATGGGCATCGGTCTGGCCCAGAGCCTGGCACAGTCGGAATTTCGGGTGCTGCTGATCGATTTGAATGAAGAGATTTTGGAACGCGCCCGCCATCAGATTCGGTCGAATCTCAGACTTCAGACCTTACTCACGAAGGGCACGGCCGGGCCGCGCGCCGGTCTCGTGATGAACCAGATCACCTTCTCGACCGATCACCGGATTTTAGAGGAGGCGGATTTCCTGATCGAGAACGTGGTGGAGAAGTGGGAGATTAAACAGCGGTTATATCAACAACTGGACGCTATTTGCGGGGACCGGACGATCTTCGCCGCTAATACCTCCGCCATCTCCATCACGCGGATTGCATCCGCCACCAGGCGGCCGGCCCAGGTGCTCGGGATGCATTTTATGAACCCGGTGCCATTGAAGCGGATGGTCGAGGTGATCCGCGGTTATCACACGGCAGAAGAGACGATCGAGGCCGCGCGAAGGTTGCTCACCCGGATGGAGAAGGAATGTGTCGTCGTCAACGACTCTCCGGGATTCGTCTCCAACCGGGTCCTGATGTTGACGATCAATGAAGCCATCTTCCTGGTGCAGGAGCGGGTGGCCTCGGCGGCCGAGGTGGACCGGATTTTCAAAGAATGCTTCGGTCACAAAATGGGCCCGTTGGAGACGGCGGACCTGATTGGGCTCGATACGATCCTGCTCTCTCTGGAAGTCCTGCTCGAATCGTTCTCCGATAGTAAGTATCGCCCCTGTCCGCTGCTCAAGCAGATGGTGGATGCGGGCTTATACGGACGCAAGAGCGGTGCAGGTTTCTATCCATATCGAACTGCTGACCAATAAACATAGAGGAGGAGGACTCGTTCCGATGAACCACTCGAAGATTAAGATCCGGAATTTTCTGTCGCGGTTCTTTCAAGCTCCGGAGCTGAAGGAAGATGACGATATTTTTGCTCTCGGTTTCATCAACTCGCTGTTCGCGATGCAATTGGTGGCCTGGGTCGAGAAAGAGTTCGGAATTCAGATCGAAGACGAAGATCTCGAGATCGATAATTTCAACACGATCGAGGCGATCGCCAATCTCATCGCGCGAAAGAGCCGTCAGTCGCAGAGCGCGTAGCCTGGCCTTGATTGTCCGGCGACGATCGAGATCAACGGAGCGAGCATGGAGATCGAATTAACTCAACAGCAATTGCGAGCGAGAGCCGATTTCAGGCGCTTCGCGAGCACGGAGATTCTGCCCGAGGCCGAGCGAGCGGACCGTGAGGAATGGTTCTCGCCGGTAATTCTCCGGAAGATGGCGCAGCGGGGATATCTGGGCAGCATCCTGCCGCGCGAGTGGGGCGGGCAGGGACTGGATCTGATCACTTACGGCCTCTTGCATGAAGAGATCGGGAGGGTCTGTTCTTCAGCCCGGAGCATCATCACGGTTCACGACATGGTAGCGCTCGCCGTTCTCAAATGGGGCAATGAGCAGCAGCGAAAGGGGTGGCTGCCGCGGTTGGCGTGCGGCGAGCTGATCGGGGCTTTCGCGGTCAGTGAGCCGGAAGTCGGGAGCGACGCCAAAAGCATCACCACGACGGCGGAGCGTTCGAATGGCGGGTACCTCCTGAACGGCACGAAGAGATGGATCACCTCGGGCCAGATCGCCGACCTCTTTCTGGTCCTGGCCCGTTGCCGGGACAAGCCGGCGGCCTTTCTGGTCGAACGACTCCGGCCCGGGGTCTCTACCGAGCCGATCTCCGGACTCCTGGGGGTGCGGGCCTCGATGGTCGCGCAGGTCAACTTCCAACAGTGTGAAATTCCGCAGGAGAATCTGGTTGGCCGCGAGGGCTTCGGTTTGATCTCTGTGGCCCTGACGGCCCTCGGCCTGGGGCGGTACAGCGTGGCGGCCGGGTGCGTGGGAATTGTGCAAGCCTGCCTCGACGCTTGCCTGCAGTATACGAGCCGCCGCCGGCAGTTCGGCTCTCTCTTGAAGGAGCATCAACTGATTCAGGCCATGATCGCCGAGATGGCTACCAGTCTCAAGGCGGCGCGGCTGCTCTGTTATCAGGCGGGCTACCTGAAACAGGCGGGCGATCCGCGAGAGGTCATGGAGACCTTCGTCGCGAAATACTTCGCCTCGCGGGCCGCGATGCAAGCCGCAGTCGACGCGGTCCAGATCCACGGCGCCAACGGATGCGGGGGAGAATACCCGGTGCAGCGATATCTGCGCGATGCCAAAGTCATGGAGTTGATCGAAGGAAGCCATCAGATCCAACAACTCCTGATTGCGCAGTACGCATTTCAGGAGTCCGATCGATTGAGGCCGGAGACCGCAGATCTGGCCTCGATGGTGGAAAGATAATGAGCGAATTAGAGCAAGGACGAACTCGAATGATCAAGTGCATGGTTTGGGACCTGGATCAGACCCTCTGGGCCGGCACGCTACTGGAAGACCGCTCGGTCCATTTAAAAGATAACGTGGCCGAGATCATTAAAACACTCGATAGCCGCGGCATCCTCTTATCGATCGCGAGCAAAAATGATCACCAGCAGGCCATGGACCAGCTCCGAAGATTCGGGCTCGCCGAGTATTTTCTATACCCGCAGATCAATTGGAACTCGAAAGCCGCATCGATCAAAACGATCGCTTCCTCGCTCAACATCGGATTGGATGCGATGGGATTCATCGATGACCAGGCCTTTGAGCGGGACGAAGTCGCCTTTTCGCTTCCCGAAGTCTGTTGTATCGATGCGCTCGAACTGGACGGACTGCTCGACAAACCGGGCCTCAATCCTCGCTTTATCACGGAAGATTCCAGGCTGAGACGGTCGATGTATCTCAGTGATCTCGAACGTCAGTATGCGGAAGAGTCCTTTATCGGTCCGCAAGAGGAGTTTCTCGCCACGCTCGGACTGAAGCTCACCATCGGACGGGCCAGGTCCGAAGATTTGGCCCGCGCTGAAGAGCTGACCTTGCGGACCAATCAATTGAACACCACTGGTTATACCTACTCTTACGAAGAGTTGGACGAGTTCCGGCAATCGGATCGACACCTGCTCCTGATGGCGAGCCTCGTCGATAAATACGGCACTTACGGAAAGATCGGCCTCGCGCTGATCGACTGCGGAGAGCGCGAGTGGGCGATCAAACTACTGTTGATGTCATGCCGCGTGATGTCGAGAGGCGTAGGAACCATTCTGATCAATCATATCCTGAACTTGTCGAAGGCGGCGCAGGTCAGGTTGACCGCCGAGTTCCTGCCGAACGGCCGGAACCGCATGATGTACGTCTCCTACAAGTTCGCCAACTTCCGCGAGGTTGAGCAGCGAAAAGATCTCGTGATCTTCGAAAACGATCTCAGCCGGATCCAGGATTTTCCCGCCTATATGAAAGTTGATATTCTGGACTGATCCGGATTCTGATCCCGACACTCCTCGACCGCAAGTCAATAAGAGGCATTCGTCCGGCCAGCCCCTTCTCAACCATCGCCTGAAGATGTAACGCAGTGAATTCCGAGGACCAACGACCAATGATCGGCGTCAATGATAACGGCTTCCCTCAGGGAGGAGTTGTGACCGCTCAAGAGATCCAAACCTGGCTGATCGCGAAGATCGCAGAACTGACCGGACTCGAGCCGTCGGAGATCAGCGTCAGCGAGCCATTTTCCGCCCTCGGTCTGACCTCTAGAGAAGCGGTCATGACCTCCGGCGACCTGGAGGACCGGCTCGGGCGCCGGCTTCCGCCCTCGCTGCTCTATGACTATCCCAGCATCGAGGCCCTGGTTCGGCATCTGGCCTCGCCGGTTGAGAGCGCCGATCCGAACCATTCCGTTGCGCCACCGTTGCCGTCGAGGCCGAAGATGCCGGAAGGGGCGCCGGTCGAGCCGATCGCCATCATCGGAATGAGTTGTCGATTTCCGGGAGGAGCGCGCGACCCGCGAGCCTTCTGGACACTTCTCCGGCAGGCCGGTGACGCGATCACGGAGGTTCCGCCCGACCGCTGGGATTGGCGAGCCTTCTGCGACGCGGAGCCGATGACGCCTGGAAAGATCAATGCGCGTTGGGGAGGGTTTCTGCCGGAGGTCGCATCATTTGACGCTCAGGCTTTCGGACTTTCTCCACGGGAAGCCGCGCGGATGGATCCCCAGCATCGCCTATTGCTGGAGATCGCCTGGGAAGCCCTGGAGGATGCCGGGCTCTCGATGGAGCGGCTGCGCGGGACCCCCAGCGGAGTCTTCATTGGCTGCTCAAACAGCGATTATGGCCGGCTTCAGTTGAAGGATCCATTTCAAATCGACGCGCTGGTCGGAACCGGAAATGCAGGCAGTATGGCCGCGAGCCGGCTCTCATACTGGCTCGACCTGCGAGGCCCCAGCCTGGTCATCGACACGGCTTGTTCCTCCTCGCTCGTGGCGGTGCACCTGGCTTGTCAGAGTCTGCGCCAGGGAGAGTCGACGATTGCCCTGGCCGGCGGGGTCAACGTAATCCTGCTGCCTGAACCGCATATCATGTTCTCCAGAGCCGGTCTGTTTGCGCCCGACGGACGGTGCAAGGTCTTCGATGAGCGAGCCGATGGTTATGTGCGGAGCGAAGGCGCGGGGCTGGTGGTGCTCAAACCACTCTCCCTGGCCATTGCCGATGCAGATCCGATCTATGCCGTCATCAGAGGCGGCGCGGTCAATCAGGACGGCCGCAGCAACGGGATCACCGCGCCGAGCCGGCAGGCGCAAGAGGCCTTGTTGAGAGATGCGTACCGGCGGGCCGGCATCTCACCGGCAGAGGTTCAATATGTGGAGGCCCATGGAACCGGGACCGCGCTGGGCGATGTAATTGAGGTTCAGGCGCTCGGGTCGATTCTCTCGCCCGCCCGGCAGCCCGGGCGAAGCTGTTTCATCGGCTCGGTCAAGAGCAATATCGGACACCTGGAATCTGCGGCCGGGATCGCCGGCTTGATCAAGGTGGCGCTCTCGCTCAAGTATAAAGAGATCCCTCCGAGCTTACACTTCAAGCGGCCCAATCCGCAGATTCCGTTTGAGAGTTTGGCCCTGTCCGTTGCGCAGCGACTCGAGCCGTGGCCGGAGAGTTCGGTTCCGGCACGCGCAGGAGTGAGCGCCTTCAGTTTCGGCGGCACCAATGCCCACCTGGTGCTTGAAGAAGCTCCGCCCACCGGAGACTCCGGTCAATCGAGACCCTGGCAAACGCTGACGCTCTCGGCCAGGACGGAGTCGGCGCTCGAACGGATGACCGCCAACCTGAGCGGCCATTTGAAACAGACCGCCGAGGGTTCCCTCGCCGATACGGCCTACACGCTGCAGACCGGGCGAAGCCCTCACCGTCACCGCCGGATCGTGGTCTGTCAAAGCCCGGCCGAGGCGGCGGACGCTCTCGATCAGCTCGATCCGAAGAAGGTCTTCACCGCAATCGCTGATGCGCAAGCCCGCCCCGTGGTCTTCATGTTTCCGGGGCTGGGTGAACATTACGTCAAGATGGCCCATGGGCTCTATCGGGACGAGCCGGTCTTTCGCGCGGAGGTGGACCACAGCGCTGAAAGGCTGAAGGCCGTCCTGGGTCTCGACTTGCGCGAGGTCATCTTCACCGGAGATCAAGAGCCGCGAACGGACCATCGGAAGGCGGGCCGCGATCTGCGCAAAATGTTGCGACGCCGCGCCTCTGAAGACGAGGCGGCCGCCGATCAGTTGAATCGAACGGCGCTGGCTCAACCGGCGGTCTTCGTGGTCGAGTATGCGCTGGCGAAGCTGCTGATCAAGTGGGGGCTGCGGCCCGAAGCCATGATCGGTCACAGCCTCGGTGAGTATGTCGCCGCCTGTCTGGCCGGTGTCTTCACGCTCGAGGAGGGCCTCTGGCTCGTCGCTCAGCGCGCCCGGCTGATCGAAGGCTTGCCCGCAGGTCGCATGCTGGCGGTCGCGCTCAGCGAGGAGGAGGTCCGGCCCTACCTCGGCCGAGGCGTCTGGTTGGGAGCCGCCAATGGACCGAAGTTCAGCGTCTTGTCGGGAGCCGCGCCCGCGCTCGAAGAGGTGGAGCGGAAGCTG
>DATEFT010000821.1:0-6352 GCA_035280505.1 Blastocatellia bacterium
AAGATCGATCATTTCGCGTCCGCCGCGTGTTTCGCGATTCAAATAAAATACGGGAATTCGCGCCGCCAATTCGATATCTCACGATCGGCCGCGATATGTCGAGCCGGCGGCGCGAATTTCCGTATCTTTTGAACCGCGAAACACGCGAAATACGCGGAAGAGCCTGGTCGGTTTCGCGTCTTCCGCGTGTTTCGCGGTTTCAAATCCCAGATCTATTTCCTGAAGAGTCGGAACGGATTGCCGGATTGCCCGGCGATCAGATACCAGGAGGTCGCCGCGAGATGGAGGTTGGGATAGAAAGAGAAGCCGAATCCCGTGTTCAGCACGCTGCTCGAGGCGATCACGCCCTGTCCGTCAGGCAAGGGTTTTCCGCCCACCGTTTGACCCGCGCCCAGCCTCTCCTGTGCCGATCGAATGTTATCGAGGAGTATCAAAGCGTTGAGCCGGTCTTCGTGACGCCGTCCCCGGTCCAGGAGGGCGGCGGCCAGGTGGGCGCTCCCCTCCAGCCAGACGGCATTCGGGTCGGGGGGCTGATCGAACTGCGAAGACGGCGCCAGGGCTCGCAGACTGATGCTGGCATAGCTCGAGCCTTCGACCCGAGCCCGGCCCGTCAACCGGCTATTGATGGTCTGCGGCGTGTCGATGGTCGACAGGTTGGTTTGAGCCCAGTCGATGGAGTCGGCGAAGCGATCGTCCGGCAATGACATGAAGGACCAGGTCTGAGTGTCGGCCGGGATGTTCTCCTGGTTGATCGTCACGCCGTCCGTTCCCGTTCCGGTCCAGAAGAACTGACCCTCGCTGTTCCACATGGCGCTGACGAAATCGCGTGCGTGCTGCGCCCGGCCGAGCCAGAGCTGGTCGCGCGTCAGGACCGCGAGCATCTTGAACAGCGCGTGCACGTCGATGTTGTGTTCGGTCGACTTGAAGATCAAGGGACTGTTTCCGCCGTCCACGCCGAAGTTGTAGCCGCCCGGTCCGCGCGAATCGAAGGTCACGTTGAAGATCCAGTTGCCGAGCCGCACCGCTCCGTCAAGATAGCGGTAGTCCCTGGTTCGTCCATAGAGCTGCGCCAGGGCCATTCCGGCCCAGGAGAGGTCGCCGACGGCGCTGCCGATGAAGAAGAACGGGTCCAGGGCCGGTCTCAGGTAGACGCCGTTGGCGTCGGGCGCGTCTACGAAATAGCCCTGGCGCAGACGCCCGTCGTTGAAGTTCGCATCGTGCTGCTGCGCATAGAGCAGGCCGTCTCCGAGGGTTCGCGCCCGCGCCAGATCATCGCCCCGTCCGCGCAGCAGGTAGGCCAGGATCACCAGCGCATTGTCGTAGATGAATCCGGTGGTGAGCAGCCCCTGTTGATCGGTGTAGCTTTGGGCGAGCCGCACGGTGGCGCCCTGGGCATAGGCGTCCATCATCGTGTCCAGAAACGAATAGGCGGCATGAAATGAGGTGGCGAAGCCCTCTTCGTTCCTGAAGCTCTCGCGGTCTTTGAGCAGGGACTCCGGGTCCTGGGCTTGATTGACGCTACCGGCCAGGGAGACCAGACCGGCGGTCGCGGCGGCATTGAGCCCCATTCCCATCATCCGGCGCCGAGATAATTTGCCGTGTGCCATCGTGATGATTCTCCTGGTTTTGAGATTGTGAAGACGATTCAGCGTCGGGCGGGGCATCTCAACTTCTCTAACCCACGTACGCTTCTCAGACCTTTTGTACGGCGACGATGCGCGCCGCCGGTTGGGATGATCATCTCATAATTGCAGATAGAAAGTGGAACAGTTCTTGCCTTTATTTCTTCAAACACAGATCAAATCACTATGACTGAAAAACCTGTTATTTTGGTGGTCGATGATGAACGACAACTCCGCCGGTTGCTGCAAATAATTCTGCCTCCGCGGGGTTACGAGGTGCGAACGGCGCCCGGAGGCAACGAGGCGCTCGACGAGATGCGCCGGGAGATGCCCAGCCTGGTTCTGCTGGACCTGTCCATGCCGGAACCGAGCGGGTTGGAGGTCTGCCGTCGCATCCGGGAATTTTCCGATGTGCCGATTATCATGCTCTCGGAGCGCGAGACGGAGAGCGACAAGGTGGCGGCGTTGGAGATGGGGGCGGACGATTACGTGACGAAACCGTTCGGCACGGATGAACTGGTTGCGCGCATCCGCGCCATCCTGCGGCGCGTCCAGAGCGTGGAGCATCGGACCTCCAAACTTTGTGCCGGTGATGTCATGATCGATCTGGATGGACGGCGAGTGGCCGTCGGCGATAGACAGATCCGGCTCACTCCCAAAGAGTTTGAAGTACTGAATCAACTGGTGCGGTGCGCCGGCAAAGTTGTCACACATCGGACACTTTTGCGCGCGGTTTGGGGCACGGAGGCTACCGAGCAGACCGATTATCTGCGAGTCTTCATCAACCAGATTCGCAATAAGATCGAGCCCGATCCCCGCCGCCCGCAGTATATCGTGACTGAACCATGGGTCGGTTATCGGTTCGTTCCCAGAAGCGAATCGGTCGCCGCCGAATGAAAATCTCCTTGAGATTGTAGTTGTTACCCATCAACCCCGGCTACCCGGTCGAGCTGCATCACACTTCGCCGGCTGCTCACCCCGGCCATCTGAAAAGGCCCTTCCTCGATTATTATTCGCCTGTTGGTGAATTTCAGAACAAGGATTGCAATGAAGCGCGCCTTAGCAATTCTCAACCGAGATCTTGTAAGAAGTCTATGGTGGGAGGTGTTGATGAGGTTATGGCGATAGCGGAAACCAGTAAACCCATATTTTATGATCCTGCCGGTCACCGTCGTCGACGGTTCCGCCGTGTGTGGCTGGCCTTGACCGTGACGGTGAGCACGTTGATCGCGATCTTTATTGCCAGCGTCCTGGTCAATCCCTGGCTGCCGCGAGTGGCTCTGCGACCGATCAGCAGTCTGCCGACCCAGGCCGACACGCAATGGGGGCTGCCGCGTGAGATCACCACTCCGCAAGGGCGCAGAGCGCTGCGTCTACAGACTGCTTTGCAACACACCTGGGCGAAGCGCCTCGCCGGAGCCAACAAAAAATCGGCGGCCTTGATGGCGCTGCGAGTCGGAGCCGCTCCGGCGTCGGCCCCGGCCAGGCCGTTGGCGATCGGTTTCTACGTCAACTGGGACGATTCCAGCTATCAATCTCTCAAGCGGCATCTCTCCCAACTCGACTGGGTGGTGCCGGAATGGATTCGATTGCAGGGGGGCGACCATTCGGTAGTCGGCGAGATCGATTCGCGGGCACTCGACCTGATCCGCCGCGAACGTCCGCAGGCCCGGATCGTGCCGATGATTCACAATTCGAAGGAGGGGGTCTGGGATCCCGCCTCGTTGGTGGCCGCCGTTAAAGATGATGCGGCCCGCGGACGCCTGATCGAGGAGCTCGGCCGGTTCGTCGCCGCCAACAACTTTCAGGGCATCTGCATCGATTTTGAGGAGGTGCCGAAATCCGCGCAACCCAACCTGCTGCGTTTCATGCAGCAACTGCAGACCGCATTTAAAGCGCGCAACTGGATTGTCACGCAGGCCGTGCCGTTCGATGATCCGGATTGGGACTATCGCGCTTATGCGGCGGCCAACGATTACCTGATGCTCATGGCCTATGACGAGCATTGGGCCCAGAGCGATCCGGGCAGCATCTGCGGACAGTCCTGGTTTGCCTCGACTCTGGCGGAGCGGATGCGCGAACTTGATGGTTCCAGGACCATCGTCTGTCTCGGCGGATACGGCTATGACTGGTCGCCGGGCAAGGAGACCGCCGAGTTGACTTTCCAGGAGGCCGTGCTGGAAGCGCGCGATTCCGAGGCCCAGGTCTCCTTCGATCCGGGGACCCGTAATCCGTATTTTCATTACGAAGAGGAAGACGGCTCGCGGCATGTCGTCTGGTTCCTCGACGCGGTGACCGCCTACAATCAGATGCTCGCCTCCAGCGAGTATCAGCCCGCCGGTTTTGCGCTCTGGCGCCTCGGGTCGGAAGATCCCTCGATGTGGTCGATCTTTGGCCAGTCCTCGAGTGAACTGACGGCCCTGCAGGTGACCGAGAGCCTGAGCAAGATCAGATATGGCTACGATGTGGATTTCGAGGGGATGGGAGAGATCCTGCAGGTCGAAGCCGAACCGAAAGCCGGCGCGAGGACGATCAGTCTCGACGCCGCGGACGATTCGGTCACGACCGAACGATATACCGAGATTCCCTCGACCTACGTGATTCGCCGGGTCGGCTACCAGCACCAACTGGTGGCCTTGACCTTCGACGACGGCCCGGACAAGGTCTGGACCCCGCGCATTCTCGACATCCTCAACCAGGAGCAGGTCCCGGCGGCCTTCTTCATCATCGGCCAGAACGGACAGGCCAATCCGGAACTCGTCCGGCGGATCGTCGCCGAAGGCCACGACATCGGAAATCATTCCTTCACCCATCCGAACCTGGGTGAAATTCCCGGGCGCCTGGTCGACCTCGAATTGAACGCCACTCAGCGTCTGATCGAATCGCTCACCGGCCGATCGACGCGGCTCTTCCGGCCTCCGTATTTCGGCGATGCCGAACCGACCACGCCCGACGAGGTCGAGCCCATGAAACGCGCCGAGCATCTGGGATATCTGACCATCGGTCTCCGGGTCGATCCGGACGATTGGGCCCGGCCCGGAGCCGAAGCCATCGTCTCGCGCGCGCTCGGGGGCGTGACCCATGCCGATCCGGACCAGCGCGGGCAGGTAATCCTGTTGCACGACGGCGGCGGAGACCGCGCCCAGACGGTCGCCGCGCTGCCGCTCTTGATCCGCGAACTGCGGGCGCGAGGTTACCGCCTAGTCACCATCTCCGAACTGGCCGGTCTGACTCGCGATCAGGCCATGCCGCCCGTGCCGCCGGAGAAGGGCTTTTTGGCCGGCGTCAACAAGATCACCTTCTATTCGTTCGCCTTTGCGGGATGGAGCCTGCAATGGCTCTTCATGATCGGGATCGTGCTCGGACTCGGGCGGCTCTTCTTCGTCGGTCTCCTGGCCTGCTGGCAGCGGTTCCGATTGCGCCGCCCGGAGCATGATCCGCAAGCGCCCGAACCGCTGATCTCGGTCATCGTCCCCGCCTATAACGAAGAGCGCGTGATCGCCCGGACCATCGACAGTCTGCTGGCCTCCACCTATCGACGCTTCGAGATTCTGGTCGTGGACGACGGCTCCGCGGATGAGACCAGCGAGGTCGTGCGCCAGCGATTCCAGGGCGATCCGCGGGTGCGGCTCTTTACGAAGGCCAACGGCGGAAAGGCCTCGGCCTTGAATTTCGGTTTCGCCCAGGCCGCGGGCGAGATCATCGTCGCGCTCGATGCCGACACCCTCTTCCTGCCTGACACGATCGGCGAACTGGCCCGGCACTTCGACCATCCGTCGGTGGGAGCCGTCGCCGGAAACGCCAAGGTCGGCAACCGAATCAACCTCATGACCCGCTGGCAGGCCCTCGAATACATCACCGCGCAGAACCTCGACCGTCGGGCCTTTGCCGCGCTCAATTGCATCACCGTCGTGCCGGGCGCGGTCGGCGCCTGGCGACGCCATCTGCTCGAAGAGGCCGGAGGCTTCACCTCCGACACCCTGGCGGAGGATCAGGATCTGACTCTGAAAGTGCGCCGGCTCGGTTATCGCATCGAATATGCGGAAGAGGCCATCGCCATGACCGAAGCTCCGGACACGGCGAGCGCTCTCATCAAACAACGCTTCCGCTGGTCGTTCGGCACGCTGCAGTGCATGTGGAAACATCGCGATGCCTTCTTTCGCCGGCGATACGGCGCGCTCGGACTGATCGCCATGCCCAACGTCTGTATCTTCCAGATCCTGTTTCCTCTGATCTCGCCGCTCATGGATCTGATGTTGCTGTGGACGTTGATCTCCGCGGCCCTGGAGCGGCTGGAGCATTCGGAAGAGTATGCCGTGACCAACCTGGGACAGGTGACCTTCTATTATGCGCTCTTTCTGGCGGTCGATTGGCTCTCTTCCGCCGGCGCCTTTCTGCTCGAACGGCGAGAGCAATGGAGCCTCTTGTGGGGGCTCTTTCTGCAGCGCTTCTGCTATCGACAGTTGATGTATTACGTCATGGTCAAATCGGTGCTGACGGCTCTGCACGGGGCGCTGGTCGGCTGGGGGAAATTGGAACGGAAGGCGACGGTCGAAGAGCCTCTCCATCTGGGACGCTGAGGCGATTCGGGGGCGGGCTCAACGACGAAACCCACGAACAACCGGCGTGTCGTTCGTGGGTCTCGGATGCTGTCGGCAGCCAATGGTTTCGGCGGGTCTCGACGCTTAGAAGCGGAATCCGACGCCGACGCTGATCGTCAGGTTATGCGA
>DATEFT010000822.1:0-4950 GCA_035280505.1 Blastocatellia bacterium
TCAAAAGCCGCCTGTCCGTAATGCGCCCCGATCGGCGCCGGCGGCAGCGGCAAGGGGCCGTAGGGCAGAATCTGAGGCTCGCCCCAGCGCCCGTCTTCGTAATCGGCCACGAACAGATGATCGCTGAAGACCGTTCCAAACTGCGCGGTCTCTCGAGCCGTCTCCGACCAACGAGACGACTCGGCACGCACGATTCGTATGTTCTGCGACATCGTCACCTCCGGTTTGAGCTTTTAAGATCCGGATGCCATCATCAACTAAATAGTTGACAAAGTCAACTATTTTCTCGAACGCCCGGGGGGCCTTGCATCGGCGGGCCAGAAAGAGAGAATCACTGCATGCCAGGCATCGACACCACGACCGTCTTCGAGGTTGAGAACCTGAGCTACCGGTACCGCGAGGTTCGGGCGCTCGACGCCCTCAGTCTGACCATCGCCCGGGGAGCGCAGGTGGCGCTGCTCGGCGCCAACGGTTCGGGCAAATCGACCCTGCTGCGGATTCTCGACGGCCTCTACTTCCCGTCCGGCGGGAGCGTCAGTTTTTGCGGCCGGCCGCTGACCGCAGAGGGATTGCAGGACGAAGAGTTCGCCTTCCAGTTCCGGCAACGGGTGGGTCTGGTCTTTCAAAATCCCGACGTGCAGCTCTTCTGCCCGACGGTCTTCGATGAGCTGGCGTTCGGACCGCTGCAACTGCGCTGGCCGCGGGAACGGATCCGGGAACGGGTGCGGGAGATGTTGGAGACGCTGGAGATCGCCCATCTGAAGGACCGCTCGCCGCACCACCTCTCCGGCGGCGAGAAGAAACGGGTGGCGTTGGCCTCGGTGCTGATTCTGGATCCCGAGGTGCTCCTGCTCGATGAGCCGACGGCGGCGCTCGACCCGAAGAGCCAGAGCCGGTTGATCGACCTCCTGATCGACTGGAGAAAAGACCGGAAGACGATCGTCACGGCCACGCATGACCTGCACATCGTCGAGGAGATCGCCGATCAGGCCTTCATCTTTCAGAACGGCCGGCTCGTGACCGAGGGCCCGCCCGATCGATTGCTGCGCGATGAATCGCTGCTCAAAGCAACCGGCCTGATCCACGCGCATCGCCACACGCATGCACCCGGCGAAGTCCACTCGCACTCGCATTCACACCACCACCACGAGCATTAAAGAGGGCGTCACCGCGAAAGACGCGAGGCCGATCAATTTTCGTGTGTTTCGCGTGTTTCGCGGTTCAGATTTATCTCAGGTGTGCGACGAGATCGCCGCTTCAGCCCATAGAGTCCCAATCCGATCACTCCCCAGACCGCGACCAGCTCGATGCTGGTCAGGGCGTGGTTCTCGATCCGCTGCCGCAGACTCTGGGTGGAGAGGGTCTGCAGATCCTGCGAGATCAGCACGGCCAGCAGGCCGCCCATGGCGATCAGCGAGAGCCAGGCCGCCGCCCGCTGCCACCTCGGAGCGATGGAGACCGTCACCGAATTCATAAGCTCCGGGTTCCATCGCGGCAAAAGCAGGAAGGTAAAGCTGTGCAGAAAGTAGAGGAGCACCAGCGCGAAGATGGAGCCGTTCAGCGCCAACGAGAGCTGACCGCTGAGCAGCAGCAGGGCCGCCGCGACCGACGTCAAGGTCAGGCCCCAGACGGGCGTCCCGGTGCCGGGGTGAATCGCCCCGATCCATCGGGGAGCCAAACCGTCCCGGGCCAGAATGTGTCCGAGGCGCGACGGGACGAACAGGATGGAGTTCAACGAGGTGGTCAGCGCCATAATCGCCCCGAGCGTGACGAACCAGGCCGCGCCCGCGGGCAGATAGACCCCCGCCACGTCCGCCATCGGCGCGGAACTCGACTGCAACCGGCTCCCCGGCAGGACGCCGAACGTGACCGCGGACATCAGCACGAAGATCAGCACCGTCAGGCTGATCCCCCTCAAAAAGATCAGCGGCAGCCGCCGCGTGCTGTCCTTCACCTCGCCCGCCGTCTGCGCCAGTGACTCGAACCCGGCATAGGAGAAGAAGAGCGGCACCAGGCTCGCCCAGAAACCGCTCAGGCCATGCGTGACGAACGGCCGATAGTTGGCGGTCTCGATCGCAAAGAGGCCCGGCACGATCAGCACACAGAGCGCCAGCCCCTTCAACGCGCAGAGCGTCACTTGCAATCGCCCGAACCAGCGAACGCCGACCAGGTGCACGAGATAGAAGAAGAAGAGGCTCGCGAGGGCCAGCGGCAACCGGGAGGTCTGCGGATTCAGACGGCCGCCCGTCGCCGCGATCAGATAATCGGCGAGGGCGCTGGCCAGAAAGGCTCCGGCCCCGATGTAAGAGACGATCTTGAGCCAGGCCCCGACAAAGGCCAGGCGCCGGCCGCTGGGCCTCCCGGCCAGGGTCTCCGAGATATGCGTGTACTCTCCGCCCGGCTCCCGCCCGAGCGGCGTCGAGAGAAAGACCGCGTAGGGGACCGAGGTCGCCAGAATGACCGGAAAGAGGACCAGATAACCGAGAATCACGCTGGGCCCGGTCAGCGACCAGGCCTGACTGGTGACGGAGAAGATCCCCGCCCCGATCAAGATCCCGATCAACGTCGCGTAAGACTCGAGCGTCCCCAGATCCCGACGCAGACGGCCCGCCACCGAGGGCAAGCCCGTTCGCTCTGAAACAGCTTGATCGCCTTTAGACACTGGTTATTTGATAATCCTTATCGTGAGAAATTTTGAACCCTGAATCCCCGGAGAACGAGATGACGATCATACCATTTTCCATTTGCCAATGATGACCGATCCGGGTATATGATGGCTCAGAATCACCATCCAGAAAACAGAGGAGACTTCATGAAGACCACACCTGTCATGCCGGAAGACCTATGCGGCGTCTTTGCCGTGCCGCCCCTGGCCAGAAGTAACGATGGCGCCCGCGCCCTCGATTTCGAGCAGAACGATTTGATCGTTCGCCATATCGCCGGCGGCGGGATCACGCGGTTCCTCTACGGAGGCAACGCTTTTCTGCATCACGTCTCCCTCACGGAATACGAGCAGATGCTGGAGTGGCTCAGCGGCTTCGCCGGCGATTGGTGGGCGATTCCGAGCGCGGGGCCGTCTTTCGGGCGGGCCCTGGATCAAGCCCGGCTGCTTCGGAAATATAAGTTTCCTTGCGTCATGATGCTGCCCTGCGGCGACCCGCGCGACGCCGCGGGCCTGGAACAGGGCTATCGCGAGATCGCCGCCGCGGCCGAGACCCAACTGATCGTCTATCTCAAGGAAGAGCTCAATTTCGGAGCCAGGCTGGAAGCGGGGCTCGACGCGGTGGCGCGGTTGGTCAACGACGGGGTCTGCGTCGGGATCAAATATGCCGTGGTCCGTCAGAATCCGGCGGTCGATCAATACCTCCAGGCGCTGCTCGAGCGTGTCGATCGCCGATGGGTCATCAGCGGAATCGGGGAACGGCCGGCAGTCAGCCACCTCCGAGACTGGAAGCTGCCGGGCTTCACGACCGGATCGGGCTGCCTCGCCCCGCACCTGAGCCAGCAACTCTACGAAGCCGGCGCCGGCGCCGATTTCGAGAAGGCCGAAAGCCTGCGCACGCATTTCATTCCGCTCGAAGACCTGCGCGATGCCTGGAGCCCGGCGAAGGTCCTCCATCACGCCACGGAGCTGGGAGGCATCGCCAGCACCGGCGCGCTGCCGCCCTATCTTTCGGCCCTCCCCGCCGATCAACAGCAGCGGATCTCGCCGGTCGCGAAGACCCTGATCGAACACGACCGGAAATAATTTAAGATTTGAGACCGCGCAACACGCGAGAGACGCTAAATCAGCCCGTTTTCGCGTGTTTCGCGGTTCGTCTCTCAATCTCAAATCCGACCGTCAGTCTTTTTTGGTCAGTTCATAGTGACGGCGGGCTTTCGCCCGGTTGCCGCAGACCTCCATGCTGCACCAGCGCCGGCTCTGGTTCCGGCTCTGATCGATGAAGAGCCAACCGCAGCCCTCTCCCGGACATTCGCGGAGCCCTTTCAAATCGCCCGAGGTCAGGAGCTCCGCCGCCGCCCGCACCACCGGCCACCAGACCCGTTCCAACGCCACTTCCCCGCTCCAGGTCCAATCGTACCCGCCGTTCCGCCGGCCGATCTTCAGTCTGGACATCGCCTCCGGCAAGCTCCGATTGAGAAATTCGAGATCCGAATCTTTGACCTGCTGACCCTTCACGACCGCGGAGAAGAGCCGGTAGAGATGCTCTCGCAGCTCGAGCGCCTGCCCGAGCGCCCGGCTCGCCAACACCGGATGGCGGAGCGCCTCGTCCAGTAGCCGCGACGCTTCTCGCTTCGCCAGCAGCCCCGTATGCTGTCCCCAGGCCACCAGGTCGACATAGCTATTCAACAATTCCCGCGGATGGTCTCCCGTCCGCCAGTCGACGGTGTTCGCCAAGTCTAGAGCCGGATCTCCGGTCAGCGTCAATTTGAATGTGAGTGTCTCGGCCTTCTTCATCCCTTCAATCTTCCTTCAATTTTCCTTCAAACCTTCCTTCAAACCTCTTATAACCACTATAAGCGCCTTGACAGGTTAAATCAAGAATGATATCTTCTAACCAGTAAAGAGTAGTATTATGGTTAGATTGAAAATCAGTGGAGAGTCAGATTGAGTTAGAGTCATGAAGGCACTCCTGCCCAGGCAGGAGCGCCTTGTTTTTTTTTCGTATCGTCATTTTATGGAGGAATCATGAGCGCAACCGAATGCCGATATTTTGAAGAGGTGGGAGCAGCGGGCGCCCGGCGGGTCGAAACCAGGAGGAGAGCGGAGCGACGTGCGCCGCGGCTGTTATTGATCCTGGCCTTCTCGGCCGTCTATCTGATCTGGGGTTCGACCTATCTCGGGATCAAGTACGCGATCGAGACCTTCCCTCCGTTCCTGATGGCCGGGATCCGGTTCCTGATCGCCGGAGCGGCGTTATACGGCTGGGCGCGTTGGCGAAACGGCCA
>DATEFT010000823.1:0-19561 GCA_035280505.1 Blastocatellia bacterium
TATTCCCACTCTCGGTCAGTGAGGTCGCTCGGGTAGAGTTGGTATCTCATACCCGGATGCTACTGGAACTGGCCGAGGCCTTCTAAAACGCGCTCTAAGGAATTCCGGCTATGAAATCCAATAGGTTGGGGGGGCTCCCGAGTCTGAAAAATTTGTCCTGCTTTCAGGCTAGGTTCTCCATGAGTAATAGCCGCATCATTCAAAATCAGCAGTTTGGCGGCGGCCATACGGGCTTAAGTGCGCTGACTGTTCCATTGCTACTCATGACCCAGTATTCAAGCCAGGCCTCGAAACTGTTGAAACGATCCTCGTAACTTCAGCAGAGATCACTGGTGATATCCCAACTGTCGCATCGCGGTAGCATTATCCGGTTGGGCCCAAAACAACTCGTGCAACTCGGAGGACATCTCGGTTCGATAGGCCCCGGCCGTGCCCCGCCGGAAGAACGACGGGTCGAGGTTGTGGAGCTCCTGGAACGAAGGAATGCTTACATCCGCGATCGGGACCAGCTCGGGCAGTAGCGACGAGATAACGCGCTGGGCACTTCCGCGCGGGTCGGCGATGAGGTCTTCGTACTTGAGCACGGCGAGCGGCGCGCCGGCGGCACTCAGCCAGCTCAAGACGTTCCCTCCCCAGGTTCCGGAACTGGGCTGGCCGTCGAGATATGGACGTGTGATCTCTTCGCGCAGGAGAGTCTCAAACATCGCCGGATCTCCTCTCCTCCCCGCCTCCAGACTCGATGCTCGAAGGCGTGCGTGTGAGACGACTGCATCGCGGCCGTCGCGGACGAGATAGATGTCTCGGTCTTCCGCCGTTTGTGGGTCTTCGTGAAATAGACCTCCGCACTGTCTCTCATCCACGCGCGATCGACAGGATGCGGGCGAGATCCGACAAGTTCGGGGCCGACACGTTGAGCGACTCCGTCGATTTCGTAAACCGTGTACGTCGGGACTCCGAATAATCGGTGCAGGACCAGACGCAGGAACGTATTGCCCGAACGCGGGTACGATGCGAGCCAGACGATCATTGCGGACACCTCACGATTGGTAAGGGTTGTGCCGGCGTGTTGACCGCATTCATAAACTTTTACCATTCAGCCGGGATTCGCTCCCATGACCAGGCGGACGTACTCGTCCATGACGGCGCGGTTTCTTGAAGCGTTCCATCCTCGCCGGGGTTCACGGGGCGCCGTCTCGATCTCGGCCACGATCAGGTCCGGGCCGAGTTGCCGGGCCGACTGAAGCACCATCCCGTCGGGATCGACAATCCCGGATGATCCGTAGGACACCAGGCCCTCAGTCCGCCCTGCGACATCGGCACGGATCACGAAGACGCCGTTCTCGATCGCCCGAGCGATGTCGACGTTCCTGGTATCAGCGACCAGTTTCGGCCGCGCTTTCAGCGGAGGAAGACCGTTGTTCGTAAGCACAAACAGAGCTGTCGCCCCTTGAGAGGCCATGATTCTGGCAGGCTCGTAATAGTTGGAGTCGAGACAGATGAGGATCCCGAAGATCAAGTCGCCGATCTTGAAGACCGGCATCCTGTCTCCAGCTTCGTAGATCGATCGATTGATCGCCGGGTACAGCTTGCGATACAGTCCGGCGACCGAACCCTGGTGAAAGATCACCGCGGAATTGTAGAGCCGGCCCTCCCGGTCAATCTCCGTGAATCCAAGAATGGTCGTGACCCTGCTACTCGCCAGAGGCGCCAGCAACCTGCATAGCTGGCCGGACTCCACATCGATAGCAATTTCGGTGGGCCGACTCGCGTAGTCGGCCAATCCTCCCAACACCCCCTCCGGACAGCATAAAATCTCGACCCCATTCGATTCACACCAGTCAAGATGTTCGCGAATCAGGTCCAGGACCTTCATCGAACTGGTAGCCTGCAGAGGAGCCTGGTAAGCAGCAACTTTCATTAGAAGCGGTCTTTCTAGCCAGAGTTCTGAAAGATAGTTTGCTGATCGGCATGAGTAGATGTGTTTCGGGGTGCGCTGGGCACAAGGACCGTTGGCACATCTGGCGGATCAGCTTTGGCACCCGCCTCTGGTATCTAATTTTGCTGATGAGACGGGAGATTGGGTAGACTTTACTAACCAAGGCTTCAACGGTCAGTCGTGGCGTAAAGCAACCATTGGATCCACTCGCGAGGCGCGTAGGGCGGGCACCAAACTCGCGACCCCGGCCACCGCCGCCAACAAACAAACTGAAGCAGCCAGTGTCGGAAGATCGGATGGCGAGAGACCGTACAGCAAGGAGCCGGCGCCCTGAGCCGCCGCAAGCGAGATGAGCGCTCCGATTCCCAGCCCGACCGCCAACAGCACCAGCACTTCCCGCAGGATCAGGATCACTATTCGCGGACGGGTGGCGCCGAGAGCCAACCGAATCCCGATCTCATTTTGTCGCTGGAGGACGCGGTAAGAGATCATGCCATAGAGCCCGATTATGGCCAGGATCGCGGCCAGTGCTCCGAAGATGCCGGCCAGCCAGGCCATGAGCCGCTCGCGGGTCAGATCCTCGCGGATCTGCTGCTCGAAGATCCTGAACTCGAGCCGGACCTCGGGGTTCCAGGCATCGACTCGGCGCCTGACCTCGGCCATGACGTCCGCCAGCGGGATCGAGGAACGAATCACGAGATTCGGTCTGCCAAAGGGGTTGGGATTCTGGGTCAGCGGAACATAGACCACCGCGGGAACCTCACGGCGCAGGTCCGTATACTTCGAATCCTTAACTATGCCGATTACCTGATAGTCAGTCTCCGGATACCTCGGCTCTTTGAGGCTGCGCACAGTAGCGCCGATCGGATCACGGCCGGGGATGAATCGCCGCACGAACGCCTCGTTGACGATCGCGACCGGGCCGGAGGTCGCAGTATCGAAGTCGTTGACATCGCGGCCCGCCAGCAGCGGAATCTTCATGGCCTCGAAATATCTCGGGCTCACGTAATTGAACTTCGTGCTCGTCGCCGCTCCATCGCCGGCTCCCGGTCCACGGACTTTGAGCAGGATGCCGGTGCCGCTCAAAGGGATGTGATTGGAAAGGGACGCGGACTCAACCCCCGGAATAGTTCTGACCTGTTCCAACAGGTTCTTCTCATAGACGAGGAATTGGTCGGCCTCGAGATGAAGATTGCGGAAATCAGGACCCACGAAGAGGACCCCCTTCTGGCGAAAGCCCGCGTCCAGGGTCGTCAGATTCCAAAAGCTTCGCACGAACAGCAACGCCCCGAACAGCAACGTCAGCAAAAATGCAATCTGCCCGACGACCAGAAAACGCTGGTACGAGAATCGTTCGCGCCCGGCCGTCAGGCCGCGGCCGCCGGATTTCATCGCGACGCCTGGTTCGATCCGCGAGGCTCGGAGCGCTGGAATCAGGCCGAAGATCACGCTCGTCAGGACCGCCACCGCCGCTGTAAAGGCCAGCACCCGCCAGTCTGTGTCCAGGTCCAGCCGCAAGAGGTTATTCCCGGTACTCAGAAACGAGACGAGTCCCTGGCTCGTCAATCGCGCCAAACCGGCGCCGAGGATGGTGCCGAGAGCGGCGAGCAGCAAGCTCTCGGAGAGCAGCAGCCGGATCAACCGTGCGCGTGATGCGCCGAGCGCCACCCGCACGGCGATCTCTCGCTCCCGCGCGCTCGCCCGCGCCAGCATCAGGTTGGCGAGGTTGGCGCAGGCGATCAAGAGCACCAGCCCGGTAATCGCCAACAGCAACCAGAGCGACGACTCGTAGTTCCTTCGCAGCCGGCTGACGCCCTGCTCCGCCGGCAACGCCGTCAGCCGGAAATTCCGGTATTTTGTGTTGTTCACATTGTCATATCCGGGCGGCAGGGTCGCCTCGAAGAGCGCCGGGCTGATGCTGTTCACTTGCGCGGCTGCCTGCGCCAGGCTCCAATCCGGCCTCAGCCGGCCCATCACCACCAGCCAAAAGTAGTCGAGTCGATTCAGTTGGTTGATGCCGCGCGCGCAAAGCGGCAACGCCAGGTCGAACCCTTCCCCGACCTCGAGACCGAAGAACTCCGGCGGCGTCACTCCGATCACGGGCTGGAGTTGACCCCGAACCTTCAAGGTCCGGCCAATCGCCGAATCCTTGCTGCCGAAATAGTTCTGCCAGAATTCGTAACTGATCACCACGCCGCCGCCCTCACAACCACGATGATCATCGGCCGGCGTGAACAGGCGCCCCCGCACCGGCGTCACACCGAGCACGGAGAAGAGCTCGCCGCTGACCCAGAATCCCCTGACCTGGCGCCAGTCCCGCCCCTCGTCCAGCGAGAAGTCCTGAGCGCCCCAGGCGAAGATCCCAGAGAACCCTTCCTGGGACTGCCGAATCCGCTCCCACAACGCGTATGTCAATTCGGATTGACGGCCGTCGATGCCGCCATACCCACGGCTCTCCCCGGCGATCCGGACTTCGGCCAGTTGTTGTGGATCGACCACCGGCAGGCTTCGCAACCGGACGGCATTGAGCAACTGAAAGATGGCTGAGTTGGCGCCGATGCCCAGCGCCAGCGAGAGGACCCCCACCGCCGTGACCCCCAGGCTCCGGCGCAGACCTCGAACGGCGTAACGAAAATCCTGCAGGGTGCTTTCGATCAGGCCGACGCGGCGCATCTCGCGGCACTCCTCCTTCCTTCGCTCGACACCTCCGAGCGCCCGCAGGGCGGCGAGCCGAGCGTCTTCCGGTGTCAGACCGCGAGCCGCGTATTCCTCTATCTGCCGCTCCAGGTGATACTGCAACTCCTCTTCCAACTCCCGCTCGACCCGCCGACGGCGAAACAAGGATCGCAATCGCAATGGCACGGTATAGAACCAGCGCTCAAAATCCATCTCTCAAACCTCCTTAAGTCTTACCACCTGCGAGATGGCGGCGGAAAGCCGATTCCAGTTAGCCGATTCTTTTTCCAGTTGTTTGCGGCCAGGCCGTGTCAGGCGATAGAACTTCGCACGGCGGTTATTCTCGCTGAGCTTCCACTCCGAAGCGATCCCGCCCTCTTGCTCTAGCTTGTGCAAAGCCGGGTAGAGCGATCTGTCACTGACCTGTAGGATCTCGCCGGAAATCTGTTTCAGTCGCTGCCCGATTACCCAGCCGTGGAGCGGTTCCAGCGCCAGAATCTTCAGCATCAACAAGTCTAGAGTGCCTTGAACTAAATCTGATGGTTTGCTCATCTCTCTTCCTCTCATCCTCGGTTACCGAGCTGAGAGTATCACCGCTCCACTCGGTAAACAAGGGAAGTGCAGAAAGAGGCCAGCCGAGAGCGGTCGGCTCGAACTATCAGAACCTTGGAATCAAGGTGGCAGCGAATAGTTCTGAAATCTGTGTCCGACATCTAAGATGATTACTGAAACAAGAAGTCAGGCCGTCTCGACCAACTCTGGCCCAAGATACAATCTCAACTGTTGGGCGGTCGATTGTTTCTTCTCCGATCGGGAAAGATTCTGGGTAGCCAAATCTAGCGGATCTCGAACCCATAACGGATCAAACAGCGCCATCTGTCTCGATTGGAAGGGATGGGCATAGTGGAGGGACTGCGAGATCGCTGTCGGGCGGGCGGACTTCTTTCCACACTTGCACTGGTACTCCATCAGGACCTGGGATTGATATTCGGCGCGTAATCTCCCATCCCAAAAGGAAAGCTGAATCCGGGTGCGTGGAAGCCCCTCCTCGACATAAATCTTCCCGCGGCCGATTTTGACAAAGCCGCGAGCATCGGTCATCCGCTGACTATACCGTTGCCCAAAGGCTCGCTGTAGATCGACCGGCTCAATCCATTGGCCTCGGGCCTCACCGAGAACCGCCAGAGGGGAATGTTTCCCATCATTGCGGCGGTGATGCGCCCAGTGTGGCAGCCGATTATGATCGCGGATCAGTTCGCGATGAAACTCGACCGCCTCCTCGATCGTTTTGCATTTCTCCCAGTGATACTCTCCGAGTCGAGCTTGAATTCCGAACTGACTCTCGATTAAATTGCGCCAGGGCTTTCCTTTCTCATACATCTCGTGCTGAATCCCCAGCCGCTTATTGACACGCTTGAAGTCGTGACTGATGAACTGGCCACCGTGGTCTGAGATCACTTGTTTCCAAAGTCCCCAGCGCCGTAGCGCCTGAAAATAGATGTGCAGAATCACGCCGACTTCCTGTTGAGTCGTGAGTGAACCGGCGATGATGGTTCTGGAGAGGCCCTCCAACAGCAGCGTTGAATAGAGTTGGACTCCCGCGGGTTTGGCATCGAGATATTTCCGGTCGATAAATGTATGCTCGAATGGGTGACTGCTTTTTGGTGGTCCCTCGCGAGGATCGCGCACCTCGACGACGACAGCGGGACGCTGCGGAGCCAGGTGGATGCGGCGGTTGAGCGCCATGATCCTCTTGATGGTGGTCTCGCCGAGCTTGATGTTGTAGGGGTCAGCTTCCAGATATCCCTCGATGCGAAACCACCCCGCATATCCGTATTTCTTTTGCAGCTCGAGCACGGCGTGGATTGCGCCGAAGAAGACTTTCCGTGCCGGCCTCTGTGGTGCGTGTGAAAGGTCGAGCAGCCAAGATTGCTGGTTGTTCGGTTGCGACTCGGCCTGGCGCGCGCGCCGTAGCCACTTCATGACGGTGTTGCGTGAGCAACGGAGTAACTGCGCAATCCGTTTCTCCGTCCAGCCCTGCTGCCTGAGCTTAACCATTTCCTGCCGCAACTTCTGCTGGTCACTCGGTACCTGATACTGAATAAGACATTGGAAGTCCGAATAGCGCCAGATGGGATAGCGTTCCAGCAATGCCTTGACCGTTTCGTGATGGATGCGGTGATCGGTGGTCGCGCTCAAGACTCGCGCCAGTTCTCGGTCGGAAGCCCGTGGCACACAACACTTATAATAAAGCAGCGTCACGATGACCAGTTCCGGGGTTTGTGGTTCCCGTGGATATTCAGTTGCCGGGAACAGTCCGGGCAGGCCCGCCTCCCGAAACTGACGCAGCCAACGGCAGATGGTGCTGTAAGAAAGCCCGAGCGCTCCCGCATGTTCTTCGGGCTCTTCATTGACATGCCTGTCACCTTTTACAAAGTTCAAGCTTGACTGGGTTTTACAATATGTGTCTTGACATTCTCGCTACGCTCGGTCGTGGCTGGTAGGCACACACCAAAACATGGGCGCCACATCCCCTCGCGCACCGAGCACAGATGGCGCAGGTAGACCCGTCCGTGTCCTGTCACAACTAGCCGTTAACCGACGCCGCTACGGCTCGCAATGGAGCCTCACTTGCGCGCGGAACGCTCGCGGCCCGCTCAAGGGCTGCGGAAACACGGTCGGCTCTCCGACGAGGTCACAGCTATAGCGCCCATAGCCGCTCGCCGTATTCTCCGCGTCCTCTATCGCTGCCTGCACCGCAGTTTCCGGCGTTGGGCCGAAGCCACCGCCGTCGAAAAACTCCAGAGCAACCGCGGATAAAGGCGTCGTTGTCAACGCTCCTGCAAGGGCAAACGCCAAGCCGAGGGTTCGAACAGAAGGTCGCAGCATCATCAGTTGACTCCTTTTTAATAATCAGCGCTCGGGCACTGCTATTTGAGTGAAACAATGGAGGAACAGCGAAAATCCGCCCTGGTTTCTGCTAAATTATTCCAATCGGCGCTAGGTTGAATCGGCTAATGCTTAGAAGTGCGATTTTAAGCAAACTGCGGATGCTCGCTCAATCGGCCCTCGTAGATTATACCATCTCTCATGTGCGGTTGTCTTCACACCAATAGGATCTCACAAGTCGTAACTTGTGCCGACACGCACGTTTATGAAAGTGTCCCGACATCAGGTTCCGGACAGCATTTTAGCCTTCACGGACAGCCTGGACAGCATTTTCGACGCTTACAATGGTTTCCGTGCGCAGAACCAGAACCCCGATCCTGGATCCGGCGACAGTTCGGAGAACCTGATACGTCCGCCGCTTCTCGTCCCTGGCGGTCAGGATGCCCTGTCCGTACCGAAAATCTCATCTTAGTGAGGAAGAGCCATTCTCTGACAATGCAGCGGCAATCTCTTCTTCGAATTGATGACTCTATCTCGGATCGATGGCGTGTAGCTTTGCCGCAGCGCGCATGGATCTCAACCACGCCTGCAGTCCCTTCAATGATTCGATCGGGATCGCCCGGAGCTAACCGGATGGCCAACGTTAGGCGGCTCGTCGGTAACAATGATGCAATCCGCCGACTTGCGAAATTGAGATGACCTTGCCATTCGCCGGCTGTCCTTCGCCAAAAGCCAGTAATAGCTGATATGGTTGCTTTTATTGGCTTGCTGGTCGAAGCCAACCCGGTTGGTGGTTCATTTCGATATAACGTTAGGCGACCTGCCTAACTGTTAGATATGTGAATTCGTAATCGTCGATATTGATCGGCATTAATCGGCCAAACTCCCAAGCTCGACAGGGAAGACCTTTATTTTCTGTAGATTCGGAGGTCGGGTAAGAAGATGATGTTGCCATCATCCTCTCGCCTAAGAACGCACCGTGCCAGTTTCCCGGCAGTGCGCTCAAGCCTTTCAAACGCCCGCTTCGGCGGACGCGGTATGACAATCAGGGTCGTTCGTTCTGTGAATCTGCGCATGCAATTGTTGATGACAGGTTGGATGCATTAAGCTGAGGTTGGAAAGCGTATCGCCTCCGCCATTCACTATCCATATTCGGTGATGGAGATGCCAGCCGGTTTCGCGAGAGATCTTTTCATCGCACGACGGGCATCTTCCGTTCTGGTCGAACCACAACTTGATGAGTCTTTTGTATCCTTGAAGAGAGTCTTTCATTTGAAGGGCGAGGCGTTCTTCAAAGTATGGCTCCCAGGTGGAATCGTAAGGATTGGCTGCGGCTTTGACTTTGATGTGGCGTTTGATAGGAATGTCCGAGGCGTTGGCCAGACGGATGAGATGAGGTTTTCCCCGTCGGTCCAGATAGGTGCTCTGTAGCACATAACCCCGGCTGCCGATTCTGGTGAGATATTTCTTGTAGCACCAGCTTCGGCGCCAGCCCCGGTGGCGGCGTAGCATCCAGCGTTTGAGATGACAGAAGATTTCATGGTCCACGTAGCTGAAGGTTTCTTTACTGGCGGAGGATCGATGGAATAAGGCCCATCCGCGGATTTTTGAATTGAGCCGTCGAATGAGCACGTCCACCGGAGCGTGGAGGTTTTCTCTGAAAGTGGTTTTGATCTCTGCGAGGAAGGCGCGGACATTGGAGCGAGAGGGCTTGGTGAGACATTTGCCCTTGTATTTCCGGATGTGCGTGCCCAGAAAATCAAATCCGTCGTTGATGTGAGTGATGCGCGTTTTGCTCTCTGATAACTGCAAACCTCGTTCTTTGAGAAAGGCCGTGATCAGAGGTTTGACTTCATTTTCCAGAATCTCCTTTGATCTTCCGGTAATCACGAAGTCATCGGCAAAGCGTGCGAGATTGACCAGCTTGCCGCTGCGTTGGGGAAAGGCCGTCTTGAGCAGCCGTTCCATACCATCGAGCGCCAAATTCATGAGGACGGGCGAGATAATCCCGCCCTGTGGCGTTCCGACGGAGGTGGGATAGTGGACGCGTTGCTCCATGACGCCGGCTTTCAGCCATTTCCGCAGGACTGCGCGATCCATTGGAATATGGGAGAGCAACCATTCATGCGAAATTGCGTCGAAGCAACTTTGAATATCGCCTTCGAGGATCCAGGGCGCCGAAGTTGATTGAGAGAGAATGTTGTGGCATCGCACGATCGCATCGGCTACCGATCTCGCTTTCCGAAAGCCATAGGAGTTCGGGTCGGCGGTGGTTTCGGCGATCGGGTCGAGAGCTAATAAGTGCAGGGCCTGACGTGTCCGGTCTTGCATCGTAGGAATTGAGAGCGGACGCATCTTCTTTCCACCTTGCTTCGGAATGAAAACTCGTCGGAGCGGCTGTGGCTGGTAATCTTCTGCGGCGAGGCTTTCAACGGCTCGCGCTTTCTTACTCGGTGTGTTGAGCAGTTCTCCGTCTACGCCTGGAGTGCGTTTGCCGGAGTTTTCGGTGACGCGTCGTACGGCGAGACATCGCGCGCTGTACGAGCGAGTGAGGATGAATTGCAGGGCGCGGACTTTGCGCTTGTGACCTTGTTGTCGCGCCTGCACGATTCGCCTCTGCAAACAGCGCACGTGGCGGCTGGCTCGCCTCCAATCGATGGAGTGCCAGTCAACTGCTGGACGCAGGCTCGCGCCGGCAGTTTTGTGAACTGCCTCAAGTTCTCGACGAATTCCTGTTTGTTGCGCTATCGTCAAAGTGTTTCGTGCCGAAAGACCATGCGGAAGTCAGCGCGGTTACCCGTGCCGCACAGCGGCTATCCTGATCATTACAATCAGGCCTTGGCTTTCTCCGCGATCCTTTACCCGACCTCCCATCGGCGTTCCTTGCGGTCTGCTTTCCGCCTGTGGCGGAGAAGGTCGGGCTTACCACGTTCCGGATCAATCACAGGATCGGTTAGGTCTCGCCTCGACGCCGGTGGCCATTTGCCCACGATGCCGGACCAAAAATACAGCATTCCGGCCACATACCTTTTGGTCACAGCGTATCAGCCTCTTACGCTGCTTTCCCTATGACGGCGCGTGAGTGGCGATTCAGATTCCTTGACCATCCGATCCATTCCTAGCTCCCGACCGCCTTGAGGCTGGCAGTCGCGATCAAAGCCTCACGGCTGCTCGCCATCCGAGGGGATGAGGCTGCATTGTCCCGGCAGCTTCGGACCGGACCGTTGCCAATCCCGCCCGTGCCGGTAGGAAACCGCTGGTGGAACGGCGGGTGAAGTCCTGCAAAAGCAGGCTTTACAGTAATTGATGCGACTTCGTGTCGCACTTATGGCGAAGGACAGGTGTCTACCATGTGGGCGATGGGTGCACTTCCGCCCATGCCGTCTCCAATTCTTCGCCCGGCCGAGCATTCTCCCCATATCGAGATCATTGCCCCTCCTTGCGAGCAAAGCTGCAAAAGAGCATTGATTGTCTTGATCCTCATATTTCATTCTTCTCTCCCCCTATGGACAATCCAATGGAAGGCGTGTATCTTCTTTGCCATGTCCAAAGGAATAAATGCCGAGACGCAAAAATCGGAAGTGCTCCAGGGAACGCTCGATCTGATGGTGCTGAAAGTTCTCGATGCGCTGGGTCCGCTGCATGGGTATGGGATCGCCCGCCGGATCGAGCAAGTGAGTGAGCAGGTTCTGCAATTGAACGAAGGAACGGTCTATACCTCGCTCCTGCGGCTCCAGCAGCGGGGCTGGATCGTTTCAGATTGGGGAACCTCTGAAAACAATCGCAAGGCAAAATACTATTCGATCGCCAAGGGCGGCCGTAAACAGCTAGCGAGAGAGACTGAGAATTGGGAGCGGATCGCGGGAGTGATCGGGCGCCTGTTGAGACTGGAAGGCCAGGAGTAGAGATGATTCATCATTTGCGTGCTTTGGCTGCCAGATTTCGCGGTTTATTCGGAGATCGTATGTCTGACCGAGAGATCAACGACGAGATCGAGGAGCATTTGCGCCTACTCACAGAGCGATATGTTCGCCAGGGAATGACCAAAGCCGAGGCTGCTTCAGCCGCCCGCCGCCAATTCGGAAATGTCGCATTGCTCAAGGAGGCCAGTCGTGAGATGCGTGGAATCAAGTTCATCGAGACGATCTTCCAGGATTTGCGGTATGGCCTGTGGATGTTGAGGAGAAATCCAGGCTTCACCTTTGTTGCTGTGTTGACACTGGCGTTGGGCATTGGCGCTAACACTGCTATTTTCAGCGTAGTGAATGCGGTTTTGTTGCGCCCATTGCCTTACAAGGACTCCGAGCAACTGGTGGTAGTGGCGGAAAGTTGGCCCGCGCGCAATCTGCCACAGCTTGGGGTCGATCCCGACACTTTCGTGGACTGGCAGGAACAGAATCACGTCTTCGCTGACATGGCGGCTTTCGCTGATGGGCAGGCGGTCCTGACAGGCGATGGCGAGCCGGAGGAGGTCGTCTCACAGAGTGTCACCCACAATCTATTTGCGTTGCTCAGTGCTGGAGCCGCTCTGGGACGAACTTTCATCCCCGACGATGGCAAGCTGGATCGACTGCAGGTCGTGCCGCGGGTCGTCTTGATCAGTCACAGCCTATGGCAGCGCCGCTTCGGCGGCGACCCGTCGGTCATTGGCCGCAAGCTGAGGATGAGCCTGGTATTTCCCGGCGAAGCTACCATCGTTGGAGTCATGCCACCCGATTTTCAATGGAGAGTGAAGGTCGGCAAACCGGCCGATCTCTGGACGCCTTTAGTTCCGACCCGAGGTCATAGCGTGTGGCAGGGGCGGTTTCTGACAGCTATTGCCCGTCTCAAGCCTGGGGTTTCGGTTATGCAAGCACAGGCCGAGATGTCGACAATTGCCGCACGGATAGCCAAGCAATACCCCAATTACCACGCCGAACTCAGCGCGACAGTAGTTCCGCTCCATGAACAACTGTACGGTGATCTGCGCCTGGCCTTGCTGGTGCTGTTCGGCGCGGTGGCGTTCGTCCTGCTGATTGCCTGTGCAAATGTGGCGAACCTGCTGCTGTCGCGGGCGGCAGCGCGAGGAAAGGAGATCGCACTGCGTTCGGCGCTCGGAGCGAGCCGGCTGCGGATCATCGGCCAGTTGCTAACTGAAAGTTTGTTACTGACTGGGTTGGGTGGCGCCGCCGGGCTGGCTTTGGCTATCTGGGGCGTGAAGTTGTTGATTTCTATGAGTCCGCCCAATCTGCTCACTCCAGAGAGCGTCCGGATCAGTGCGCCGCTACTCATCTTTACGCTCGGCGTCTCGCTCGCGACCAGTTTATTCATTGGTCTCGTGCCTGTATACGGATCGTTGCGCCTAAACCTACACGATGCCATTAAAGAGAGCAGCAGGAGCGTTGCCGACAGCCGCCGCAACGGGGGGCTGCGTAGACTCCTCGTCATCACTGAAATTGCACTGGCGCTGGTGCTGCTCATTGGGGCGGGTTTATTGATAAACAGCCTCGTGCGATTGCAGGCAGTCGATCCAGGCTTCAATCCGCGAAATGTTTTGACGCTGCGAGTGTCACGGAATTGGCAGTATTCGGAACAACAGCGGATCGAATTCTTCAAGCAAGCTGTCGCGCGTTTGCAGACCTTGCCCGGAGTGAAGGCCGCCGGCGCTATCACTGACCTACCGTTTGCCAGCCCAGCCGGTGGCTCTCGTTTCTATATTGAAGGGCGGCCGAGACCCCCGGCTGGGCAAGATCTAATAACGAAGGTTTGTGTCACTGACGCCAATTACTTCGACGCCATGCAGATCCCGCTGCGTCGTGGACGACTCTTCACTGCAGGGGAGGCGACCGAAGCGCGCGGCCTTGTGTTAATCAATGAAGCATTGGCTCGCAGATACTTTCCGAACGAAGACCCGATTGGCAAACATCTGTCAATTCAATTTCGCCCTCCCACTCGGAACCCACCTGTGATGATCATCGGCATCGTCGGCGACGTGAAGCAGATAACTCTCGACGGCGCCGCCGAGCCGACCGTTTACTGGCCACATTCGGAGCTGGCATTGCCAAGTATGACTCTTGTAGTGAGGACGTCGGATGGTGTGCTGAATATGGCGGCGGCAGTTCGTCAGGTAATTCGCTCGCTTGATCCTCAACAGCCTGTTGCTGAGTTACGCACGATGGAGAGTTTATTGGCGGGATCCATGTCACGAGCGCAATTCAATGCAGTTTTGCTGGCCGTCTTCGCGCTTGTGGCTTTGATCTTGGCACTGATCGGCATTTACGGTGTGATGGCATATGCAGTGAGGCAGCGGACCCAGGAAATCGGTATTCGCATAGCCCTGGGCGCACAGGCGAGCAATGTGCTGAAGCTCGTGATTACAGAAGGAATGACATTGGCGCTGATTGGTGTCGTGATTGGCTTGATAATGTCACTCGTGTTGACGCGCCTGATGAAGACCCTATTGTTCAGCATAAGCGCGACTGATCTGATGACGTTTGCTTTGATCATTGCGTCGCTGACAGCCATCGTGCTACTGGCTTGTTATATCCCGGCGCGGCGAGCCACAAGAGTAGATCCACTATTGGTATTACGGTGTGAATGACGAGGACAGACATCGTATATATCTATTTTTTTACCGACCTGGAGGCTGTGAAAGCCGGAGTGCCATTTCTCCTCGATGCGGAGATGCAGCCGATAACTGCGGTTAACGCTTGGCTCAGAGATATAGCCCAAGATGGAGCCACTTCCAGGCTCTCCCGCTATTTCGATGATCCAAAATATTAGGCTCTAATCGTTGCCGCCTCCCGCAGAATCACGGCGCTTGCATCGATCAGTAGAATAGATCCGAGCATGGAAAATCTATTGTTGGATCTGAGAGCGCGTTTTGAAAGTGCATTTCAGGCTAGTCGAGCTAGCATGAGCCGGATCATCGAAATATGAATGAACGCTTCGCTGGTCTCCGGTAAATATTCATAGTCTTTGCTTAAACGACGATGAAAACTCAACCAGGCAAATGTCCGCTCGACAATCCATCGCCTTGGCAGCACGACGAAGCCTTTCAGGTCGTCAGTTCGTTTGACGATTTCCAGATCAATTCGATGGCGCGTCCGCAAATTTCTCACCCATTCGACCAACGCTCCGGCGTACCCGCCATCCGCCCAAATCTTGCGCAGTCTGGTGAAGGAATGAGCCAAAGGGGCCAAGACCAATCTGGCGCCGTCGCGGTCTTGGATGCCAGCCGCGTGCACGACTGCCAGCAAGACCAAATCAAGCGTATCGACCAGCAAATGTCGTTTACGCCCAAAGGTTTTCTTGCCGGCGTCATAGCCGCGCCCGGCTCCACCACGGTCCGTGGTCTTCACGGTTTGGCTGTCGAGCACTGCGGCCGTCGGTTGAGCGGCTCGCCCGGCTTGCTCTCGGACATCAGCGCGCCATCGGTCATGAATCTGCGGCCAGGTTCCATCGATGCGCCAGGCGCGAAAATATCCATAGACTGTTGGCCAGGGCGGATATTCTCTGGGCAGATAGCGCCAGGAGCAACCTGTCCGGGTGAGATAAAAGATTGCGTTAATGACCAGGCGCATATCACTTTTACGATTCCGCCCGCCTGGTTTGGCGGATGGGATCAACGGGTTAATATATTCCCACTCTCGGTCAGTGAGGTCGCTCGGGTAGAGTTGGTATCTCATACCCGGATGCTACTGGAACTGGCCGAGGCCTTCTAAAACGCGCTGTCAGGATTTTTGTGTTATGTGCTGCAGCACATAACACAAAAATCCTGACAGGCTCCTTCGCGACGTTCCCGTCTTCGGCGCGCCTCGCAGTTGTTGTAGGTCAGCCTTCGGAGGAAGGCCCTTACGTGGTCAGCGTCAAGGTGCCTCACGGCGTGAAGTTGATGCCGCACAGGCACCCCGAGGATCGAATATACACGGTCATTTCCGGTGTCTTCTATATTGGCTTGGGTGATCACTTCGATGCTGATAAGCTGGAGGCGTATCCGCCCGGTACCGTGATTGTTCTGCCCGGCGATACGCCCCACTTCCACTGGGCCAGGTCCGGCGAATATCTCACGCAGGTGACCGGCCCTGGACCGTTGGGCATTACGTACCTGAACCCGAAAGACGATCCCCGAAGTGGAAGGAGGTAATCCACATGGCAAGGTTGTTGTCGATCAACGTCGGCCGTCCTCGCGAGATCTTATGGCGTGGGCAGACCGTCTACACGTCAGTGTGGAAAGAGCCGGTCCAAGGACGTCGCCTGGTTCGGCGGCTCAACATCGACGGCGATTCACAGGGTGATCTGGCCGGTCACGGCGGCGAGCAGCGAGCTGTGTTCGTTTACCAGATGGACTCTTATCGCCACTGGGAGCACGAACTGAAGCGGAGCGATTTCACATTTGGGCAATTCGGCGAAAACTTCACGGTGGAGAGTCTGGCTGACAGCCTGGTCTGCGTCGGCGATCGCTATCGGATCGGCGGGGCGCTGTTCGAAGTTACACAGCCGCGTGTGACCTGCTATCGCGTTGGCATCCGAATGGATGAACCCAAGATGCCGGCTTTGCTGGTGGCACATCAACGACCGGGGTTCTACTTTCGCGTCCTCGAAGAGGGCGCGGTCGGCGCCGGTGACGAAATCATCAAAGTGGCTGAGGGCCCGGAGCGCCTGACGGTCGCCGCGGTCAACGCACTGCTCTATCTTCCCGGACCTGCCAAAGAAGAAATTGAGCGCGCTTTGCGCATTCCGGCTCTGAGCCCCGGCTGGAAGTCTTCTTTCGAGGCGATTCTCCGGCAGACGGCACAACCGGGGTCGCGCACGGGCAATGCGGGCCTGACTTCGCCGGAACAGAGGGTTACGGCCACCTCCGGATTCCGGTCTCTGAAAGTGGCCAGCATAGATCGCGAGAGCAGTAGCGTGGTCTCGCTGGCGCTGGAGCCGGCGGACGCTCGTCCTCTCACAGTCCCACTGGCCGGGCAGTTCGTGGTATTACGACTTCGCCCTGAAGCGGACGCGCCTCCGGTCTTGCGCAGCTATTCACTTTCCGGTCTGCCGGACGCTCATCGTTATCGCATCAGCGTCAAGAAGGAGCCGCACGGAGTCGCCAGCACCTTTGTCAGCACGCAACTCCATACCGGCGAGGTGCTGGACGTCAGCGAGCCCCGTGGCGCCTTTACCCTGCGGCCGAGCGATCTTCCTGCGGTTCTATTGAGCGCCGGCGTAGGCGTGACTCCGGTAATGGCCATGCTCCATGCACTGGCAGCCCAGGCCTCAATGCGCCCGGTCTGGTGGATTTTTGGCGCGCGAAACCGCGGGGATCATCCCTTTGCCCGGGAAGCCCGTGATCTACTGGCTAAGATCCCCAACGCCCGGAGCCATGTGCAGTACAGCCGTCCTGATCCCGCTGACCGATTGGGTTTCGATTTCGATGCAGCCGGCCGTCTGACTGCAACTGTCCTCGAAGAGTTGGGCGTCCCTCTCGAATCTGATTTTTATTTGTGCGGGCCGCCCGCGTTCCTCGCGGACTTCACCGCCGGACTTGCCCAGAGGGTGGTGACACCTGATCGCATCCACACCGAGCTTTTCGGTTCAGGCAAGTCCATGACGCCGGGTATAGCGGAGGCGCCACGCCGGCCATCGCACGCGCCTGCCGGTCCCGTCGGCGAAGGCCCAAGAATTTCGTTTGCCCGCACCGGGCTCACGGTCTCCTGGAGTTCCAGATTCCAGAGCCTGCTGGAACTCGCCGAAGCCTGTGACGTCCCAGTGCGCTGGTCCTGCCGGACCGGAGTTTGCCACACTTGCGAGTGCGGACTGATCTCCGGATCGGTGAAGTACGATCCGGAACCGCTCGATTCTCCGGCGGCCGGGAACGTCTTGATTTGCTGCGCGCGCCCGGAGGAAGACTCGGTAATCGATCTCTAGAACGGCCGGCAGCGTTCAAAAAATATTGAGGAGGATTTCAGATGCGATCTGACATTGTTTCAGGAGCGCTCTTCCCCGACTATGAGCTTCCCGATCACACCGCGAAGCATCGGAGGCTTTCCGAACTGCAAGAGCAACATCCGATGGTTCTCGTGCTCAGCCGTGGCGGGTACTGTCCCAAGGACCGTCGGCAACATGAAGGGCTGGTTCAACTTCATCGTGAGATGGAGGTCGGCTATTGCCGGCTGGTCACGATCAGCACCGACAACATCACCGAGACGAATGAATATCGCAGTGGACTCGGCGCCCACTGGCCTTTCCTCTCCGACGCGGGCCGCAAAATCCCAAAAGATCTGGACATCGCTGAATACACCGATCCTCTCCACAATCGCATGATCCCCCACACGATTGTCCTCGAACCAGGTCTGGTCGTTTATAAGATCTACATGGGCTACTGGTTCTTCGGGCGGCCGACGCTGGAAGAACTCCGCCAGGACCTCCGAGCCGTGACCAAAAAATGCCGGCCGGACTGGGACCTTACAACGCCCGAACTCAAAGCCGCGTGGGAACAAGGCCACAAGGAACGCTTCTATCCGTACGGCAAAACCTACGTCCAAACTCTCGCAGAGCAGGATTAGGAACGGAGTTGTCACAACCGGTTACGAGGCCAGAAAAATCGGGGCGTTGTTCCAGCCCGCGACATTTAAATCTACGGCTGGCACTGAGACCTGGCCGGATCGTCCATCCTTATTCAGACGGACGTTTTCAGCTCTCAACGCCTCCGGTTGAGTCGGCACGTAGCCGATGATCAACCGGCCCTCCGAGTCGACGATCCGGTGAACCGGGTATTGCGCCATGTCGGTCTGCCGAATATATTGGGGAATCGCGCGCATATAGCTTTCGGCCACGCCCATGCCGATCACGACTTGCTTGTAGGTCACGACTTTGCCTTTGGGAATGCGGGAGATAAAGCCCAGAAACCGCTGGTACGGAATGACCGGCAATTCCGGGTATGCTCGTGGTGTGACGCTCACCGGCTGCCCGACGCTGATGCATCCACCTGTCAACGCGACGCCCAAAATACCGCGCCTTCTCAAAATAGATTCGAGGTGAGGAACCACATGACCGATGCGTTTGCACGGCTCGCAATGAAACGTCAACCGGATTTTCACGGAGTCTCCCAATCTCAGCAACGTGCCCGGATGAAAATCGACGTCAGCACATCCTTGCAGAACTATATTCTCGCGTAACTCCCCGGGCGGAATTTTGAACGCCTCGAGGTCTTCCTGGCGAACGATCAAAACTTGGCGCGGACTGAAGGGGTGCGCGTTTTTATCGCCTTCGATGCCGTATCCTGCTTTGATCTTGAGCGTTTGGTTGGTCGGCTCAATCATCGGTGCGCGGCTTGCAGGCTTGACGAACACGCGGCGAACTATGACTTGATTCACTCCGTACTCTCCTCTTCAATGTTCCTACGCAATCGGTCTAACGGTGCAATCACCGGATTGCTCACACCGTATCTGACTTCGGCATCATGGTAACTCGCGCCGCAAAACCCGCAGACGCGGACTGCGGGCCGCATGATTGCCAAGGTGTCTGTGTCAAAGTGCGGCTGTTGGCTACGCTCCCTGCTTCAATCTCGAATTTCGCTGGCAACAGAGATTCTCGTCCTTCGTCAGCAATTGGCCGTCCTCAACCGCTCGGTCAAGCGACCGAAGCTTTACCGGCGAGACCGAATCTTCTGGGCAATTCTTTCGCGACTCTGGAAAGATTGGCAAGAAGCTCTGATCATCGTACAACCCGAGGCGGTTATCAAATGGCATCGCACGGCGTTCCGCTCTTATTGGCGGTGGAAATCAAAGGCGCCGATCGGACGGCCTCCGATCGACCCGCAGCTTCGGGAGTTGATCCGCACCATCTCACGCGAGAATCCACTGTGGGGAGCCCCTCGCATCCAATCGGAACTTCGACTCCTCGGTTTTGACGTTGCACTGCGGACCGTCGCTAAATATCGAATTAAGACCCCCAAGCCTCCATCGCAGACCTGGAAGACCTTCCTCAACAATCATGCCAAGCAACTGGTGAGTGTCGATTTTTTCACGGTTCCGACCTTCACCTTCCGCAACCTCTATTGTTTCATCATTCTGCTTCATGACCGGCGGCAGG
>DATEFT010000824.1:0-22426 GCA_035280505.1 Blastocatellia bacterium
ACCACATGACCCGGCCCCAGATTTCGCAGGCCTCGTCCATCTCGATCGGCGCGTGGTCGGGATCATCAGAGACCAGCACGAGACGGTCTTCCCGGCGAACGAGTTTGCGCAGCAGGAACTCTCCGTCACGAACGGCGATGACGAGGTGACCGATGCCGATCTCGGCCGACCGATCGACAATCAGCAGGTCGCCGTCAAAGAGCTTCTCGCCCGCCATCGCGTGGCCTTTGACCCTGATAAAGAAAGTGGAGATTGAATGAGGGGCCAGATAGCTGTTGAGGTCGAGCGATCGGCGCAGATAATCATCGGCCGGACTGGGAAATCCTCCCCAGGCCGATTTACTGACCGGGGCGTCGGATTCTTCCGTCGTTGGCGGCGGCGTCAATCCTTGAATCACGATACACATCCTCCCATACGAAATTTTCGTATCGTTGCAGATCGCGCCCGCTGCAATCCATTGATTTATGTGATAAAAAAACTCGCTGCACCAATTGAACGGGATTGTAATCGCAAAACGGCGCCCGAGACAATCGGAATTTCGACAATCGGCCCGCTTCAGGCAGCGAACTTTGATCGCTGAGGGAGATCTATTCATGATCACGATTCGTGCAGAACGAGCTCAGGACATCGCCGGGATCAGTCACGTCAATCAGCAAGCCTTCCAGCAAACGGCTGAAGCCGAACTCGTCGATCAGCTTCGAGTTCGGGGAAAGCTTCGGATCTCGCTCGTCGCCGAAAGCGACGATGAGATTGTCGGCCACATCGCTTTCAGCCAGGTCCAGATCGACTCCGGCAATCTGGCGAACGGGTTGGGACTCGGTCCACTGGCCGTGCGGCCCGGACTGCAGAAACAGGGGATCGGTTCACGGCTGGTGCGCGCCGGTCTTGAGAGGTGTCGTGAGCTGGGGTTCGACTATGTCGTGGTGCTCGGCCACGCTGACTACTATCCTCGTTTCGGATTCTCACCGGCCAGCCGGTTCGGGATCCGCTGCATCTGGCCCGTCCCGGACGAGGTCTTTATGGCGTTGGAACTTCGATCCGGGGCGCTGCGCGAAATGAGCGGACTCATCGCTTACGAGCCGGAATTCGACAATTTCTGAAGCCGGCGATACCGCGGCCCCTCCTATACCGGCCAACCAGCCATCACCTCACCTGACGCCGAGTGGCTGCCTTTTTTTTCTCACCAGGCCTATCCTTTTTCGTATTACTTGTCTCTAGTCAAATGCAGGCAGAAAAAGATGCCCTGAGTGACGCCCATGTCCAAGACGATATCGGAAAATCTGCCCGACGAAATGCTGGCGATGGCGGCGATCTTGGGGGATCTGCGGTCGTTTGACGCACTGGTTCTTCGCTACCGCGCGGCGGCGTATCGCGTCGCTCAATCGATCGTGGGCAATGAATTGGCCGAAGATGCCGTCCAGGAATCGTTGCTGCTGGCCTTCAAGGCCCTGCCCTCGATCGAAGAACCGTCGAGGTTCGCCTCGTGGCTCTACGCCATCACCCGGCATGTGGCGCTGCGGATGAGCCGGCGTTCGCGACAGGAGCGCAACCAGCGAGTCGATCTGGACGAGGCCGTCCTCGAACATAGCGAGGCGTTCTCGCGCCCGCACATCGCCCGCGACGCGTTCGAGGAGGCCTGGGTCCGCGCCGCCATCGACGAGTTGGATGAAAATCATCGCCTGATCCTGAAGCTGCGCTTTTACGACGAGATGCCCATGAAACGGATCGCGGATTTCCTCGACCTGCCCCTCACGACCGTCAAGTGGCGTTTGCACAGGGCCAAGCTGCTGCTGCGCGAAAAGCTCGAGCCGGAGAAGGAGGGCTGGCCCAGGCAGGCCAAATCGACAACCAAAACTTGAAAGATCGGAGACCGAAATGGAAAGAGAACAGGAACTCAAGAAACTGATCAACGTCCTGCACCGAACCGCCCGTTCGGCGGCGCGAGTACAGTGGATGAACGCCGGGGAGAGCGAGACTCGCTACGCCGTCTCGCAATTTAACAAGATTCTGGCCCGACTGGGCGAGCTTGCGCCAAACATCAAATCGGTCTTTGATCCGCTCCCCGACGATAGCTCGCTCATCACGGTCGCAATCGCCTGCCGCCAGGTCGTCTCTTATTTTGAAGACGAAGTGAAAGTGAATGAGGAATCCTGGCCGCGCGGGTTCGCGGCCGGATTCAAAGTCCCGGGCTGGGGCGCCGGGATGGACTTCAACCCCGAAGAGCTCGGCAATTGGATTCGCGACTGGATGCACGAAATGAGCCGCCGCGAACGCGAACGACGGGCCGAAAAAAAGCACTGCGGGTAAGATTCCGACTGAAGAGCGAAGGCAGGTCGCCGATTGTTTATCTCTTCGGCAAAACGTCGTGGTAAAAGAAGCTGAGGCTCGAGGCCTGTCGGAAATTCCAGGGGGCAGTCGTAAAATCGCGCCCCCCTGGAATTTCCGACCCCCTCAAACGAAAGAGCTCATCCGGTGACAGCCGGATGCGAAATTCATCGCCGGCTCAAGCAGGTAGCTCTCTTTCGCTCTGTCTATGACTATGCACCATCCGGAATCTCCGGTTCGACAAGCTGGGCCAGCAATGCCAACGACTCCTGCCATCCAAGATAGCAGAACTCCACCGGAATCACGGACGGAATCCCTTCTTGTACGATCGTCAACTCAGTTCCACAAACTACCTTTTGTAGTGAGATCGTGACCTGCATCTCTCCCGAAAGGTTGGGGTCATCAAATCGGTCAGCGTATCTGATCAGCACATTCGGGGTCAGCTCAAGGTATTTGCCCCCGAAAGAGTGACTCTTGCCTGTACCGAAGTTCGTAAACGACATTCGGTAGCCGCCACCGACACGGGCGTCCATTTCATGGATTTTGCCAGTGAATCCATGTGGCGGAAGCCACTTTACCATCGCGTCCGGATCGAGAAATGCCCGATAGACTCGTTCGGGCGCCGCGCGAAGTACGCGGTGAAGGCGGACGGTATTACTAGAATCGGCCATGGTCAATTTCTCCTGTAAAAAATGATGCTTAAAAGCATCGGCCATCAGTCAAAACTTGAAAGCGGTCCTTCGGCAAAAGTCAGGACTTCAACTTTCCTCAATCTCCGCGATCGGCTGAGCCATCGCAGTCGAACATTTCAGTTCGAGCGTTATGAACAATGAGGCCTACCACCCAATTGCGCAACCATCCTTGCGGAGATCCGAACCGCCGACCAGCGCCCCCGTCTTTGGATCGATCATGATCGCCTGGTAACCGCCGAACATCCCCGGCGATGCAACTATCGTGTGGCCCTTGGCCTCAAGCGCTTGCCGCAGCTCACTGCCAAGAGCCGATTCGAGCGCCAGACCGCTCTCAAAATGCCGGAAGCGCGGCTGCTCGCCGGCGCGCTGGACGTCCATTCCGAAATCGATGAGATTCATTAAGATCTGGATGTGCCCCTGGGTCTGCATATCACCGCCCATCACCCCAAAAGTCAACCAGGGTCTTTGGTCACGGAAGACCATCGCGGGCACGAGCGTATGAAATGGTCGTTTGCCCCCTTCCAGCTTGTTCGGATGGTTCGGATCGAAAGAGAACCCTGCTCCACGATTGTGCAGGACAATCCCCGTCTCACCGGCCACCAGGCCCGAACCGAAAGCGCTGAAGATGCTTTGAATAAACGATACCGCGTTGCGCTGCTTATCGACCACCGTCAGATAGACCGTGTCCTCGCCTCCACGCGGCCCCTGCCCCGATTCGCTCAGCGTGCGACGCAGATCGATCCGTTTGCGCATCTCGGCGGCATACTCTTTCGAGAGCAGTCTATCAATCGGAGCTTGATAGAAAGACGGATCCGCGATATGACGCGCACGGTCGGCAAATGCCAGCTTCTTCGCCTCGACCAGCAGATGCAAGTATTCCGCGGTGTTATGGCCCAGCGAACGCACGTCGTATCCCTCGAGAATGTTGAGCCAGAGCAAGGCCGTCAACCCTTGTGTATTCGGCGGCATTTCATAGACCGTATAGCCTCGGTATGTCGTGCTGATCGGATCGACCCAATTGGAAGTATGATCAGCGAAATCCTTCATCGTATGCAAACCGCCCTGGCTGTTGGCAAACTTCACAATCTTCTCCGCGATCTCCCCTTTGTAAAAAAGATCTCGCCCGCCAGCCGCAATCTTTTTGAGCGTTTCGGCCAGATTCTGATTGGTGAAGATTTCACCCGTGGCGGGCGGCCGGCCGTCAACTTTAAAGGTCTTTGAGAAGTCGGTGTCGTCAGGATAGAGCTTGGCCAGTTGCCAATCGTGACCGATGACGTCGGTGACGGGAAAACCGCGCTCAGCATACTCGATTGCGGGCTGCAGAACCTGGGCCAGCTTCATCGTACCGTACCGGTCGAGCAGTTTCGCCCAACCATCCACCGCCCCCGGGACGGTGACGGAATGAATACCATTTTGCGGCATCGTCGTGAATCCGCGCTTCTTCAATTCATCGATGTTGAGAGCCTTCGGCGCGCGACCGCTCGCATTGAGCCCTTTTAACTCGTGCTTGCCGGCATCCCAGACCATGGCGAAGAGATCACCGCCCGGGCTGACCATCATCGGCTCGACCACACAGAGCACGGCGGCGGCGGCAACCGCCGCATCAATCGCGTTACCGCCCTGTTGCAGGATGCGAAGACCGGCGGCCGAAGCGAGCGGTTGGCTGGTGGCAACCATTCCGTTCAGAGCCCTCACGGCAGAGCGCGTCCGGCCCCCGCTCGCGCTTGGCTTATCGCCGATAGATTGCTGTGACCCAACCGGGATGACTGTTGAAAGAATCATAGACATGATGAGCATGACGAAAGCAGGTCTTATCCGACTCATAACTTTTTCCAGTCTCCAGTCTGAACTTAAAAACTGAACCTGAGTTGAACGTGGACCACACCTGTGGCTCGCCAAAAGTCGATTATCGCCCTCAAATGATAAAATACGCGGCGGAGACGGTTTCCATTGGGTACGCTCACAGGGTCGAAACGCTCTCGCCGGAGATCACCAATTATTCTCTCGGCGAATGGATTTTGCCAGGGACTCGGGGCCGTCGTGATCACTTCTCTCAAAGTATTCGGAGTTATCCATGTTCGATACTTCAAGCTTCAACCGGCCATTGCGGTGCCATTCTTTACGTGTACCTGTTGCGCGCCCCTTCTGATAAAAACTTTCGCGGCTCAACACACCAATGTCATGCCAGTTGCGTAACCAACCATCTTCAATTCCATCCGCATAGCTCATCTCCGAATCCAAGACGCCGGTCGGCCAGTGCTCAACCGCCATTAATGAGCGCCTGATGCGATGACATAAACAGTAGATAAGACCCGCTCCCTTTTAATCTACAGGCCTCCAGGTTTCTTCAAAAATCTGCACATATTTTAGAAAAATGGAGAGGCCGGTTGAGAACTGATAACTTGCGGCACTAACTTCAACTAAATCAAAGTCCGGTTGGGCCATCTATGATGGCATAAACCTTGCGGTAAATAATTGAGATAAGATTTACAATTATCTACAGTTCTGTCCAACTTTTATGGTTTATGACGGTAACAGTTGAAGTCAAATAGGCGTAACTGAATAAGCCTAAAAGGTGGAGGCATCGAGATTAAGGCAGGTTAATGTCCCAATGGATAATTTAGCCATGGCTTTCTTATTCCGTACTGCCTGAATATTCATTGAAATATAAAATGCTCTCTAACCACTCGATCTTTGTCCTTAAGCCACAAGAAATTAGAGCATCTCAATCCAGTATGACGATAAAAGGGTTCAGCACAGAATTACAAGTCTGAAAGCTTTTATTATTGTCCATCTGGATTGGGAGATAGTTAGATCACCGATATTTCGAGATGCCGTCGGCTCGACTCAGTCAATTGTCACTGAATCGAAAATAGCGAGAGGCGGCGCCTCTTTCCCTGTCAGAGCAAGGTCTGCGGAGCCCGTGAATTGAAAATTTAAGGTAAGGTCTTGTTTTCAGGACCGGAGCTGGATCTCGAGGAGGAATCCTCGCGTCTGGCCGATCGGATACTTGTCTGATAAGGCATCGCAAGCGTAAATGTAAAGGAGACTACTCAATGATGGAAGCAAAACGATTCCTGATGATGTCGTTACTCTTCGTGGTGTTTCCGACGATGGTATTCGGTCAACAGACCTCTTCGATCACGGGAGTGGTGACCGATACCACCGGAGCGGTGATCCGGGGTGCGGAGGTGAAACTCACCGACACCAAGACTGCGAAAGAGCAGTTGACCAAAACCGATGATCAAGGCGTATATTTGTTCCTCAAGGTCTCGCCGGGAGCCAACTATCTGTTGAGCTTCAGGGCCCAGGGGTTTGACTCGCTGGCGGTGAGTAATGTCACGCTCGGCGTGGGAGTCACCGAGACCCATAATGTGCAAATGACGGTCGGACAGGTTTCCAATACGGTAACGATCGCTTCATCGGGCGAGGCGACCTTGAATACCACCGATGCCAGCATTGGCAATGTCATCGACAGTCGCCGACTGCGCGAGCTTCCGATTCAAATCCGTGAATCGCCGGCGGCGCTCCTGGGTCTGCAGGCAGGCGTCATCGGCAATAACGTCGGAACGGCCACGACCAATCGGGTCGGTTCCGTCACCGGAGCCCGCGCCGACCAGGGAAACATCACCATCGACGGCATCGACGCCAACGATCAGGCCACCGGGCAGGCATTCGCCACGATCGGCAATGCACCGATCGACGCCATTCAAGAGTTCCGCACGGTTTCGACCAATCCCGCAGCGGCCGATGGCCGCAGCAGCGGCGCTCAGATCATGATGGTGACCAAAGGCGGGACCAACGAATTTCACGGAAATCTCCGCGAATACAACCGGACCGCGGCGACCGCGGCCAACACGTTCTTCAATAACCGGGCGGGAATCGACCGAACCCAATTGACCCGCAACCAGTTCGGCGGCAGCATCGGCGGCCCCGTCTACCTGCCCCGTTTCGGCCAGGGTGGGGATCGTTATTACAAAGGCAAAGACCGGCTCTTCTTTTTCTTCGATTACGAGGGACGGCGTGAGGCGCAGGGGGTCGCCTATTTGCGCATCGTGCCCTTGAATCATTTCCGAAACGGCAATCTGGGCTACCTGAACAATACGCCGAATTGCCCGGCCAACGCTCGTCTCAACACGCGCCCGGAGTGTGTCTCGATCCTGCCGGCGACCGGCGACCCCCTGCGGAGCGTCGCGGGAATCGATCCGCAGGGCGTCGGAAGCAATCAGGCGCTGCTGAGCTTTCTCAACAGCCGTTATCCGCAGGCCAACGATCTGACCGCCGGAGATGGAATCAATACCGGAGGGTTTCGGTTCAATTCGCCGTCGCACAGATCCGGCAACACTTATACGACGCGGATCGATCTGAACGCGACCAACAATCAGAAAATCTTCGGCCGCTTCAACATCGGACGGACACTGCGAACGGACACGGTCAATACGGTCGCGCAGCAGTTCCCCAACGATCCGGAGAGCGGGCAGATCGTGCTCAAGGATTACGCGTTCGTTGGGGGTCATACCTGGACCATCAATTCCAATCTGGTGAACCAGGCGACGGTCGGGGTGACGCGTTCAGGCGCGGAGTTCCCGGCTCCGTTCGCTCCGAGTTTCCCGAATGTGTACGGAAATCCGGACGTGCCCACCGGAGGAACCTTCGGAGGAATTGGGATCGCCGCGCCATTTGCGGACATCAGCACTCAGACCCGCAACGTCCCGGTGCCGACGATTCGCGACGACGTCAGTTGGGCTTATCGATCGCATAGTATGTCTTTCGGAATATCGATCAAACCGATCCGATCGAATTCGAGCATCGTCAATGATTTCAATTTTGTGGAGCTGGGGATCGGAGGAAACACTCCAACGCTCAACGCCGGGCTCCGCCCCCAGGATATCGGCGGAGGCACGACCCCCACTCAGAATTATGACGCGGCCTTTGCGTTTCTGTTGGGACGGTACCAATCGATCGGAACCAATTTCAACTACGATACGATGGGCAATGCCTTCGCCCCCGGCACCGGGAAGTCGCGAAAGTATCGCTACAATGAATATGAAGTCTATGCGCAGGATAGCTGGAGAGCACGGAACGATCTGACCATCACCTATGGCGTGCGCTGGCAATATTACCAACCGCCGTATGAGGCCAATGGATTTCAGGCGGCCAATAACGTGGATTTTCAAACCCTGTTCGATGCCAGAGTGCGAAATGCGGCGGCCGGAATCAGCGGAGCGACGTCCGAGCCGCTCCTCAGCTATGACCTGATCGGCAAGGGGAATAACGCTCGCGCATTTTATGCGCCGGATCGCAACAATTTTGCGCCTCGGCTCAACTTCGCCTGGAATCCTTCATTCAAGAATGGATTCCTGAACAAAATGTTCGGCGACCGAAAGACCGTCATCCGGACGGGCGGATCCATGGTCTATGATCGGGTCGGCGGCGCGCTGACCTTCGTTCAGGATCAGGCGACGTTCCTGTTCGATAACGCGAGAACGACGCAATTCGGCGAGGCGGACCCGCGTGCGGCGCTGATGAACGGCGAGCGATTTACCGGGATCGGCAACCTCCCCCGCCAAAATACGGCCCCCAGCATCACTCGCCCCTTCACGCCCTTCGTGGATGCCAGCGGGAGGCCGATCGGGACCGAACAGGGACAGAACAACTACGCCCTCGCTCAAAACTTCAAGACGCCGTATTCGATCCAGTATAGTTTCGGGATCCAGAGGGAATTGCCGCGCGACTTCTTGCTCGAAGTGTCGTATGTCGGACGGCAGGCGCGCAAACTTTTCACTCAAGCGGACGCCTCACAGATCCTGGACTTCAAAGATCCGGTCTCCGGCCAGTTCATGTTGACCGCCTTCAACGCCCTGCAAGCCAATCTTCAGGCGGGAGGAGCGATTACGCCGCAGCCGTGGTTCGAGAATCAGATTGCTGTGGCGGGCGGCACGAATTTCCTCGCTAACAACTTCGCCGATCTGATTCTGATCGGGGATACCTCCGACACCATCCAGGCCCTGTATGCCAATGGAGTTCTCGCTCCGAATGTGGGGTTGAGCTCACAGTTCGCGACCAATGCCTACGTCACGAATCTCGGCTCTTCGAGTTACAACGGCGTGCTGGCGAGTCTGCGGAAGCGCTTCTCGCAGGGGCTCGAGTTTGATTTCAACTATACCTACTCCCATTCCATCGACAATCAGTCGAACGTCGCCAATACGACCCTCGGCGGATTGGTCTGCGATGTCCGCAATCTCCGCGTCTGTCGCGGAAACTCCGATTTCGACGTCCGGCATCTGATCAACGTCAATGGGATTTATGAACTGCCTTTCGGTCGCGGACGCCGCTTCGGCGGGCAGGCTCGAGGTCTCCTCAACAGCCTGATCGGTGGCTGGCAGGTGTCGGGGCTCTTCACTTATCGCACGGGGTTGGCCTTCGGGACGACGACCGGATCCTTTCCGGTCGGGTTCGTTTTCAATAGCCCGGCGGTCCTCACCGGCGCCAACGTGGCGGCGTTGCAGCAGAGTATTCATGACGATGGGTCGACCATCCAATTCTTTGGTGATCAGGCGGCAGCGCTCGATGCTCTGCGGTATCCTAATCATGGCGAGACCGGCAATCGCAACAATCTGCGCGGTCCTGGTTTCTGGAACGTAGATACCGGCGTGATGAAGCAATTCCGCCTGCCGTGGTCGGAAACGCAACGGCTGGAATTCCGCTGGGAAGCCTTCAATACGTTCAACCATCATGCCTTCGGCCTGCCGAACGCCAATATCGCCTCGCCCCTTTTTGGGCAAATTACCACCTCGGCGACTGCGCCGCGTGAAATGCAATTCGCGTTGCGGTTCGAATTTTAATCCTGGCTGTCATTACCGCACGTGGGGCTCCCTGAGATCAGGGAGCCCCTTTTGTTCCAGCAGGCAGCCGGCAAGATGCGTAGAAATCTGAACAGGCAACAACGCAGAAAATGAACAGGTACCAATTCGACAATGAGGAGCACACATGAAACGTGGACTGATTCTTGGGGCGCTCGCAGTCGTGGGCATGCTGTTGGCGGCTCTCGGCGGGCACAGTAGGAGTTTGCAGACGGCTTCACCGGCGGCGATTCAAGTCGATAAGATCAAAGACAATTTGTACGTGCTTCGCGGCGGCGGCGGGAACACGGCAGCCTTCATCACGGCCGCGGGCGTCGTGCTGGTCGATACGAAGCTGCCCGGCTGGGGCCAGCCGCTGCTGGACAAACTCAAGGAGATCACCGCTAAACCGGTGGCGACGATCATCAATACCCACACGCACTTTGACCATGTCGGCGGCAACGTCGAGTTCCCGGCGTCGGTCGAAGTGGTCTCGCACGAGAACACGGCGAAGTTGATGCGGGAGATGCGCCCGGTCACCGCCGGTCCGGAGCAGCCGAATCTCTTCAAGGAGAAGAACGGCCGCGGCCTTCCCACGCGAACGTTCAAGGATCGGCTGACGCTCGGCCAGGGCGACGAGCGGATCGAGTTATACTATTTCGGCCCGGCCCACACGGGCGGTGACGCCTGGGTCGTCTTTCCGGCGCTGCGTGTCATGCACGTCGGCGATGTGTTTCCCGCCAAGACGATTCCGATCATAGACGCCAGCAATGACGGAAGCGGGATCGGATATCCGCAAGCGATTGCCAAGGCCGCCGCCCTTCCCGACGTCGAGACCGTCATCACGGGGCACTCTCAGACGATACTCACCATGGCCGATCTCAAGCTGTACGGGGACTTCAACCGTGAGTTCGTGGAGTTCGTGCAGGCAGCCAAGAAGGCCGGCCGAACCATCGATGACGTGGTGAACAGTTGGAAAGTTCCGGAACGGTTCCTCAAGGACGGGTATCTGACTCCGGAGGCATATCAGAAACTGACACGGCAGCCAATCTCGAACCGCCTGCGAGCGAATGCCGAAATAGTCTGGAAAGAGACGAAATAACCGGCCCGGACCTGCAGTTATGAAATTCCCGCCTGTTGGAATTTAAGTTCTTTGGAATTTGAGATGCCAACCGCGAAAGACGCGAAACACGCGAAATCATCCGTCTTTCCCGCTCTCGCGTCTTTTGTGTCTTTCGCGGTTTCGGTTTTCTCCTCAACTAAATCATCTGCGAATAGTCTTTCCTTATGCTTCTCTGGCCCACCTCCACATTTCGCGCCAGCTCGGCTCTTTTCCATACATCAGCACTCCCATCCCGAAGATCTTGCCCGCCGTCCGGCGCAGCATCCAGATCGTGCCGAGCAGTAAAACCGTAGCTGCCAGAAACTCCCACCACGCCACATCCGTCAGTACCAGCCGCGCCGGCATCACCGCCGGCGAGCTGAAGGGCATGATGCCCAGCAATTTCATGAGCCACGTGTCCGGATTCTTGAACGCGGGGAAAGCCAGGCTGAGCGGCAGGAATGGCAGGAACATGGCGGCGCTGCGCATCGAGGTCTGGGGATCATTGATCGTCGCGGCAATGGCGGCGAAGAAAGTGAGCCAGAGCAGAAACCCGAGCACCGCCATCGTCAGGAATTGCAACAGCAGGGCAGGATGAATCATTTCCAGCGGGATGGGCAGGCTTGCCCCGAAGAGCTTGGCGGCGAGAACCACGAGCACTGCGCCTCCGCCCATGCTGAGCACGGAGATCAGAGCCATCCCCGAGAGGCCGAGAATCTTACCGTCGATCCACGTCTGAGGTGAGATCGCGGCGACGACCTGTTCGGTCACTCGCAGTTGTTTTTCTCCGGTGATCCCGGCGAACAGGTAGGCGGTGCCGGTGAAGACTCCGGCGATGACCAGGGCGATGAAGAACAATGCGAATATCGTCTCCGCCTTCTTCGCCGGCTGGCCCCCGGTCTCGTGAAACCGGACATCGATCTGAAATGGCGCGAGCAACAGGTCCAACTCTTGCGGTGAAAGTCCGGCCATCTTCAGCCGGGCTTCGCGGCGCGCCGAAGAGAGAGCGGTCATTAACTTTGGTTGCCAGACCGGTTGCTTGTAAACCAGCAGTTCCGCTTGATCGATGCTGTGCAGAACGAGCAGCCCAGCCACTTCCTTGCGTCCGACCGCCGCACGCCACTCTTCATCGCTGCGACCCGCCGCCGGGACAAGTTCGATGCCGCTCTTTGCCGGGAGTTGAAATGGCAAGATCTCCTGGTTCAAGACGATGACCTTCGCGGTGCTGCCTCCGCCCATCCAATGAATAAAGTCCCCGGCCCATAACGCGAGGGCGGTGCCAGCGGCGGTAAGTAGGATCGTCATCAACAAGTCTCTCAATTTGAAAAAACGCAGAAACTCCCAGCGGGTCACTTCATATATCATCCGCAGATTGTTCATCGGCTCACCTCCATCGCTGCAACCTTCGTTTCGTTCTCATTTACTGCTTCTTTTGTTCCGACTGCCCGCACATAGATCTCGTGCAAACTAGCCTGCTCTGAACGGATTCCGGTGATCTCCCAGTGTTTGCCAGCGAGGATGAGCAGTTCGCTCAGCGATGCCCCATCCCTGACCAGCAGTGTGATTTCGTCGTCGTCGGTCAACTGCGCGCTCTCCACCGCCGGATGCCCGGCCATGATCGACAGGCTCGGCTCACCCGCGACTTTCAGTCTGATCTTGTTGCCGACGCGCGCCTGCCGGCGGATCTCTTCGAGGCTTCCCTTGAGCACCTCACGGCCGCAGTTGATGAGCAGGATGCGATCGGCGATGCGTTCCACCAAATGCATTTGATGGGCGCTCAGCAGGATGGTCATGCCATCCCGGCGCAACTCTCGGATCAATTCAAGAAATGCGTCCTGGTTGACGGGGTCGAGGCCGGAGAACGGTTCGTCCAGAACAGCGAAAGAGGGTCGGTGCAGAATCGTGGCGATGAATTGCACCTTCTGCTGGTTGCCCTTCGAGAGCGTGTCGAGTTTATCCTGTGCGCGGTCGCGCAGCCCCAAACGTTCCAACCACTGCTCTGCCGCACGGGCTGCGTCTGAGCGATTCATCCCCCGCAAGACGCCGAAGTAAGTGAGAGTGCGCAGAACCGGCAGATCTTTGTAAAGGCCTCGGTCTTCCGGTAAATAACCGAGTTGTGAGGGAGCCGGCGCCGCCGCCTTCTCGCCGGTCAGGGCATAACGGATCATCCCTCGATCCGGTCGAGTGATGCCGGTCAACATCCGCACCGTGGTGGTCTTTCCAGCCCCGTTCGGGCCGAGCAGGGCGAAGATCTCTCCGGCACACACGTCGAAAGAGAGACCATCGACGGCCTTTACGCGATCGAACTCCTTTTCCACTGCATCGACGCGAAGTATCTCTCGATTCATGTTCTTTATCCTCCGACTCTTGGTGAAAATCGCCGGGCGCCGACCTGAACGTCTCGCCATGCCGCCTGGCCGGCGCGCTCATCAGCCTCAACAGTACAGGCGGATTACCGCATCGATTTCCCTCACTGCCGATACAATTTTTTGGCGGCCTTTGTTAGAATGCGGCCGCTGTGTTTGTCTCACAGCAGGAATGAAAAGAATGCCAGCCGAACCGCTCGACGGGATAACCAGGTTGCTCGCGCAATGGAGCAATGGCGATCATGCCGCGCTTGATGAGTTGATGCCGCTCGTCTATGACGAACTTCGCCGCGTCGCCATCGGCCACCTGCGCCGCGAACGGGGGAATTTCACCTTGCAGCCCACGGCCCTCGTGCACGAGGTCTATCTGCGCCTCACCAGCCAGCAGAATGTCGATTCGCGCAGCCGGGCGCAATTCTTCAGCCTGGCCGCCACGATGATGCGTAACATTCTGGTGGATTACGCCCGCCGGGCGAAAGCCGCCAAACGCGGCGGGCCGCAATACACGCTCTCGTTGAGTCAGGCTGACCACCTCGGCAGTGGGCCGGACGTCGCCCTGATGGCGCTGGACGATGCCTTGACGGAACTCGCCGCCATCAAGCCCCAGCATAGTAAGATCGTCGAATTGCGCTTCTTCGGCGGGTTGACGATCGAAGAGACGGCCGAAGTTCTGGAAGTCTCGCACGCCACGGTGGAACGCGGCTGGACTTTTGCACGTGCCTGGTTGCGTAACGCACTCGAACCTTCACCGGGAAGCATCGACCATAATGAGCGCCATTGATCGCTGGCAACAGATCGAGGATGTGTTTCACGCCGCTCTGGAACAACCGCCGGGCGAGCGCCACTCTTTTCTCGCCACCGCCTGCGCCTCGGATCCCGACCTGCGGATCCAGGTGGAAGCCTTACTCAGGGCGCACGAAAAGGGCGGAAACCCGCTCGATTCTCCAGTCTCGAAATTGGCCGCCAATCTGCCCGTCGCAGAGTCAGATCCGGTTACGGTGGGCAGCGTGATCGACCATTACCAGATTCTGGCTCCGCTTGGCAAAGGTGGGATGGGCGCCGTCTACCTGGCGATGCACCTGGGCACACAGCGTTATGTGGCGTTGAAAGTTATCGCGCCGCAACTCATGACCCAACAGGAGTTCGTCACGCGCTTCCGCCGCGAGGCCGAGGCTGCCGGACGATTGCGCCATCCGAACGTGGTGGACGTGACCGACTTCGGCTTCGCCAGGCTCGGGACTACCGACATCGCGTACCTGGTGATGGAGTACCTGGACGGCTGCACCCTGGCCGACGTTCTGGCCGAGGAGGTCCGGTTGCCTCTGATGTGGGTGGTGGATATTTTGGAACAGACCTGCTCGGCCGTGGACGAGGCCCATCAGCAGGGTACGATCCACCGCGACCTGAAGCCGGAGAACATCTGGCTCGAACCGAACCGCCGCGGTGGCTACACCGTCAAGGTGCTCGATTTCGGACTGGCCAAACTTGCCCCCGCTTCCCCATGCGCGGCGGAATCTGCACCCGCCCAGATCGGCGCGGACGCTCCTTCAAATGTGGCTCCGCCTCCCTTTGGGGAAACTTCTACGGAGGAGGTAGAGACGCTGTTGCTGCGGCCTGGACCTGGGCCATTGTCAAACGCGACGGCTGATGGACTGACCCGCATCGGCTCGCTGATGGGGACGCCGCTCTACATGTCGCCTGAGCAGTGTCGCGGCCAGAGGCTCGGCCCTCAATCGGACATTTACAGCCTGGGAGTGATCGCCTATCAAATGCTCTGCGGCCGGACGCCCTTCGGCGGAGAGATGGCAGCGGTGATCGCGGCGCACCTCGAAGGTGTGCCCACCCCACTGCGGGAAGTCAATCCGAAGACGCCGAAAAAGATTGACGCCCTCATTATGTCGGCCCTCGCCAAAGATCCTGCGGCGCGGCCACAGAGCGCAACGGCCTTCGCCAGCGCCCTCCGCGCGCAGGCCGAGGGCCTGGGCACGCTATTGCGCCGCACTTTCGCGCTCTACAGCGAGCACTTTCATACCTTGATGCAGATCTCACTGATCTCTTACCTGCCACTGCTGGCGCTGACCCTGCTCCAGTTCGGCGGCGATCTGCTGCTCCACACCGGGGTCGTGCCGAGAGGCGGCGCACGCGCCATCAACGTCGCGTTCCTCCTGCTCTCGTTCCTCGTAAATTTCATCTGCGGCGTCATTGCTTCCGGCGCGATCGTCCCCATCATCATTCAGTTGATAGTGGCGCCATTACGCCCGATCCAGCCCCGCGCCGCCTTCGCCGTGTTGCGCCGCCGCCTGCGTCCGTTCATCACCACTTCGCTGATCGTCCTGCTCTTGTTTTATGGCGGCTCTCTGTTTTTCGTTGTACCCGGATTCATCGCGATCGTCCTGTATGCCCTCTACGTGCCCGTCGTCATCATCGAAGACCTGCAGAATTGGGCGGCCCTGCGCCGCTCGCTGGCCCTGGCGCGCCGTGCCATGGGCACCGTGACTCTGGTCGTAATCCTCGAATTTGTCCTGCCGGTGGGGGCGGGGATCTTGCTCGAACAAGAGTCCAGCAGTTGGATCAAAGGGGAAGCTGGGTTCAGTGCCAGCCTGGGAACCGGCCTGGCGGCCGTCTCGACTATCCTATATATGCCGCTGATCGCCATCGTCGAGGTCCTGCTCTACCTGAAGACGCGGCAGGCTGGGGGCGAGATGCTCAAGGAGATGCTGGCTCAATTCGAGGAGGAAGAATCGCCGCTCCGCAAGTGGCAGACGCGCAAACGTAAGCGGCGGTTGAGGTTCGATCGCCCAGGTTCCGAGTGAGCGCGCGGGCGCCGGTCAGAACTTGCAGAGAATATTGGACTTCCATTGTCAGACCCATGGGTGATGAAGCCCTCCCTATCCGCTCATCGATTCCCCATCCGGTCACAAATATTAAGGCTGGTGGCCCTCGTCGGATTCAAACCCACAACCAACGGATTTTCAGCCGAAATGTCTCCTCACATGGCTCTGACAAAGTGCTATATTAGACCGATGAGCGATCAATCAAATAAGGGCAATCCAGGCCAAGCAATCTTTATTTTAACAGCCACGACCAGCGAATATACGGCGGCGCGTCAGAAGCTAAAACTTACACCACAGCAGGCCCAGTGGTTGACAGGCGCATCTCGGCTGAAGGGGTTATCAAACCCGAAGGTTTACCGCGTTGGGAGTTGGCGGAGCTTGGCTCGACTCAAGGCAATTGAGGAGGCGTTAGCGGAGGTTCAGGCAGAGATTATCGATTTGCAGGAAGAAAAGTGAACACCGTTTTGAATAGTCGACCAATGAACCTTCAACAACAGTTTGGTGACGTCGAGATCTATCTACTCGACCAACTTCTTAAGGACCGGATTCCGCCGACGATCTCTTTACTGGACGCCGGCCGTGGCTAACTTGGTCTACTTCCTCTCCCACGACTTCGAGATATTTGCTGTCGAATCTAAGATGAAAAAGAAAACAGACCCAGCCTTTACGAACGAATACAACTGTCAATCCTGCGGCGCGTGCTGCTCTCACTTTTTCGATGAGGATCTGAGCGACCTTGAACTGCCGGGCATACGCGGTAAAGGTCTCTTGATCGCTAATAAAGACGTGTCCAAGATTCCAGCGAAGCTGGTCGTCATCGACATTGTGAGACTCCATAATACTCAAGTCGCACGGCAAGAGTCCTGGTTAAGGGGCAAGCGGGTGACCGGACGATGGCAATGCAGAGCGCTCGACGGGACGATCGGAGAACAATGCTCCTGCTCGATCTACGCGGTAAGACCGAAACTCTGTAGGGAATTTGAGCCGGGGAGTCAGGGTTGTCTTATAGCAAGAGAGGCGTTGTTAGGTAAAAGCGGGGCAAAGCGGCCAACTATTTCGAAGTCAAAGATAAAAGCCTCAGGAAAGGCCTCCTGATCTAATGAAAAGCTGGAAACTTATGGCTGCCCATCGCGGGTGTCAACGATTTTGTATTATGCTCTACAGCATATAATAAAAAATCTATCGGGCCCTCCTCCAGCCGAACAAAAGGCATATGGGGCCAATGCCATGTCGCTAAAGAAGAAGTACTTCGATGAATTCCAAAAAGGAAGTGAAGAGATTGAGGAAGTTGTGTTGTGCTGAGCTCCGATTGGCCTGATGGTGTCACAGACCTTATGAAAACGGGCAAATTGACCATATCAGGGTATAAAGACCGCAAAGAATAATGATGGATATCTTGGGGAAAGACCGGAGGAGAGATATGCGTAGAAGTAGAGCGTTTGCTCTCTTGGGGGCAGTCGCGTTGCTGGCGAGTAGTCTATGCGTGGCGGCCAACGAAGAGGGCCAGTGGTCAGTCGGCGCGTCATCGAATTCGGTAACGACCGGCGCCATCCAGCTCAACTTCTTGTACGTTCACGGCGTAAAGAATGACCGCGCGTCCCGCATCAATGCTGTCCATGGCAAAAACTCCAGCTCTCCTTATTTTACTTATATTTAAGTCGGAGAGCCTGCAATCTTATCCCCTCCCCTGGTTAATCCCAGATCTGATGTTTTCATCCGAATCCCATGTTCATTCTTTCGGCCTTCTTTCTATTTCTACGCTCCCTGCTCCAGTCCCGAATTTCTCTGGCAACAGAAATCCTCGTCCTTGGCAACAGAAATCCTCGTCCTTCGTCAGCAATTGGCAGTCCTCAACCGCTCGGTCAAGCGACCGAAGCTTTACCGGCGAGACCGAATCTTCTGGGCAATTCTTTCGCGACTCTGGAAAGACTGGCGGGAAGTTCTGATCATCGTCCACCCCGAGACCGTCATCAAATGGCATCGCACAGGGTTCCGTCTCTATTGGCGCTGGAAATCTAAGGCGCCGATCGGACGGCCTCCGATTGACCTACAGTTTCGTGAGTTGATCCGCCGAATCTCACGTGAGAATCCACTGTGGGGAGTGCCATGCATCCAATCGGAACTTCGTCTCCTCGGTTTCGACGTCGCCCGGCGGACCGTCGCCAAATATCGGATTAAGACCCCCAAGCCGCCCTCGCAAACTTGGAAGACCTTTCTCAATAATCATGCCAAGCAACTGGTGAGCGTCGATTTTTTCACGGTTCCGACCTTCACATTCCGCAATCTCTATTGTTTCATCATTCTTCTTCATGACCGGCGGCGGGTCGTTCATTTCAACGTGACGGCCAATCCCACCGCCGAATGGACGGCGCGGCAGATCATCGAAGCCTTTCCCGATGATCTGGCTCCCAAATATTTGCTGCGCGATCGAGACGGCATTTACGGCGAGTATTTCCAAAGCCGCGTTGAAGGGATGGGGATCGAACAGGTGGTCACAGCCCCTCGGGCGCCTTTTCAAAATCCTTTTGTCGAACGGGTCATCGGCAGTATCCGGAGAGAGTGTCTCGACCACCTGATCATCATCAATGAGATTTTGTCTGGCTACTTCCATTATTATCACGAGGCCAGACCTCATCAATCGTTAGATCACAACTCTCCACATCCACGAGCAGCCGAACCTCCATCAAAAGGCCAGGTCATCGCCATTCCACAAGTCGGCGGTCTCCATCATCGCTATCGCCAAGCTGCCTAGCGTCGGCTGCTGTCGTGTCTCCTGGGATATTCCGAGCACGCGGTAGAGTTGTTGTGATCTCGATAGCTCGAAGTGTGTCTACTAATACGTTGGGCATCGGCTAGCCCCGGTAAAATTCGATGAGGTGAAAAGACTCGGGCAACGATTGAACCCCAAATTGGCGGCTTCAGTTTCAAGACCGAGTTTTTGCTACGGACAACGAATCCCCGACTTTGAGCTTCTCATGCCGACAACTGACCGCCCGCGCCCTCGTCGCGGCGGCTGTTCCCGAATCTCAACTAACTCGCGCCGCTCGATCCTGGCCCGACTCTCTTTTTCGGTCGCCCCCTCTGAGGCTTCGCTCTTGCCCTCTTCAGACCCCGCCTCTTCCTTCGCTCCGCCCGCCGCCGGCCGCTTCTCCGTTCGTGGACCGAAGATCATCGCTTTCAGTTTTTGATCGAGAGATTTTTTCGCTCGACCAGATTCAAGAGCGTGATCATGGTTCTCAACAGACGCTCGATCAGTTCGGCGTCTCCAGGTTTGAGTTGGGAGCCTTTGAGCCGTTTGATCAGGCCCTCAATTTCAGAGGCATTGGTCTTCGGGATTTTCTCGTCGTTTTTGGCCATCAGTCATTCATCATCCAAATCATCGGGGCCACAACTTCGGCCCAACCAAATAACATGGATTGCTCTCGTTCTCTTCATCTCTGACCGCCAAGAACACATTTTTTCCTCTTAATTACCGACTTACTAGATGGACACTTAATTTGCACACTCTTCAGATAACTAAATCGATTCACATTTATCATGGCTCAGATTTCATAGGGAAGATTTCTACTTGCTACTCACCTCTGAGCGTAATCAACGGATCGATTTTCGTTGCACGCAGCGCAGGAAAAAGGCAGGCGGTGAATGCCACACACAGTAACAACAACGCGATCCCGCCAAAGATCAGCAGGTCGGTCGAGTTCACGCCGAACAGTAGGGTTTTCATCAGCCGCATCACCGCCAGGGAGGCGACCAGTCCAAGCGCTACGCCGCCGAACGACAGTCCCATTCCTCTTCGCAGCACAAACCCCAAGACGTCGCCGAACCGCGCCCCCAGAGCCAGGCGAATGCCAATCTCCGGCGCCTGTTCAGTGACGAAATAGGAGAGCACACCGTAAATCCCAACGGCGGCCAGTAACAGAGCCAGTGCGGCATAGGTCGTCAGCAGTACCATCCGCAACCGGCGCTGCGCGACCATTTCATCGAGGCGCGCTTCCATGGTGCGGACATCGGCAATCGGCAGATTGGGATCAACTGCATGAACGGCGGCGCGCAGTGCAGTCGCCTGGCTTAGCGGGTCACCGGCTGCGCGAATGATCAAAAAGCTCGGAATGGAGGAGGAATTGTAAAAAACTTGTGAGTGCGGCAGGTACAATTCCGGGCGGATATCGTTTTCCAACCCCCGATGTTTGACATCACCGACAACCCCGACAATCGTCAGCCGGTGCGCAAAGGTTTTTCCCTGAAAATCTTCGTCAATGGAGAATCGTTTTCCCAGTGGGTTCTCGTTGGGAAAGAAACGGCGTGCCATCGTTTCATTGATGATGGCGACGGGTTGCGTTTGCATTGTGTCGCGCTCGTCAAAGACGCGCCCTTGCCGAAGCGGAATGTCGAGGGCCGCAAAATAGCCCGAGCTGATCTGGCGATGGCCTGCTTCCAGCCCGATGCCCCCATGGACCAAACGGCCTTCGATGCTCAGAGTGTAGATGCCGCCCTGCCCTGCCATCGGCAGCCCACTCGTGTAGGCGGCGGAGACAACGCCGGGCAGCGCGCGCACTCGTTCGAGCGTCTCCTGGAAAAAAGCTGTACGCTTGGCGTGATCGAGATAGCGGGCGCGCGGCAACCGGGTTTGCAACGTCAGTAAATCCTTCGTGCGAAACCCGACATCAATTTGGCGCAGGTGATAGAAAGTCTGAATCAACAACCCCGCGCCTATAGATAAGACCAATGCCAGTGCGACTTCGACGATGACCAGCGCGTTTTGCAACCGGCGATGGCCTGCTCCTGAGCGCGTTCTGCCCAGCTTCAGCGCTTCGTTCAAATCCACCCGCATTGCCTGCCAGGCGGGCGCCAATCCGAATAGAACACCCGTCAACACCGATAATCCCAGCGTGTAGGCGAGCACTTGCCCATCCAATCCCAAGCTCGCAGAAGCCCCCTGTGGGATCAACTGTCGTAGAACGGCAAAGCTCCACCCGGCCACCAGCAGACCGCACGCACCGCCTCCGACGGCGAGCAGTACACTTTCCGTCAGCATCTGCCGCAGGAGCCTCGAGCGCCCGATACCGAGTGCCACCCGCACCGCGATTTCTTTGCGCCTTGAGGCCGCCCGCGCGAGCAGCAAGTTCGCCAGATTTGCGCACGCAATCAGGAGCACCAATCCCACGGCTACCAGCAATACGAGCAATGGATGCCGCACCTCACCCGTTAGATGTTCGTGCAAAGGCTGGACGAAGGCCCCGAGTTTGCCGGCTTCCGCTGGGTGATCCCGCGCGATCCGCTGCATCAGCGTTTTGATTTCGGCTTGCGCTTGTGCCTGGGTGACGCCAGGTTTCAATCGCCCGAGCACAGTCAGATAATGCCCAGCGCGATAGACCATCATTTGCGAATTGAACCCTGCCGGCGTCCAAAAACGGACTTCAGGATTGAGAAACTGAAAGCCCGCGGGAAGCACCCCGACCACGAAAAACTTCTCGTCATTGAGGAGTATCTCTTTTCCGATCACCTCCGGGGCGCTGCCGAAACGCTGTTGCCATAGGCCGTGACTGATGAGGACGACCTTGTTGGCATCGCGCACATACTCGCCTGGCAGAAAAAGACGACCGAGCGCCGGTTTGACCCCGAGGATGCCCAGCACTCCTTCCATCACGGCCAAGCCTTCTAATTTTTCCGGCCCCCCCTCGCCCGTCAGATTCATCTCGCTTCTAGCCAGGGCCGACATCTCGGCGAAGACAGTTTGTTGTGCCTTCAGATCAAAGTAATTCCCGGGCGCGACCCGCTGCTTGGCGACCCCGTCAGCGGGCGCTTCTTCCCAAATGGTCATGATCCGCTCCGGCTGTGGAAAGGGGAGCGCGCGGAATAACACGGCATTGACCAGGCTGAAGATCGCTGTATTCGCGCCGATCCCAAGCGCCAGCGTTAAGATGGCAATCGAAGTAAACCCGGGGCTCTTCAACAGCATTCGCACACCAAACCGTAAATCTTGAAACATGTCGTCCTCTCGTCTTTGTGGTTGTAAGTGAGAGCGCATCTCACATGAATCAACGCGACAAAAACATTAAGGAGACGGCGGGCCGACTGTAAAAAAACGAGCGTGCACACAAAATGACGGAGCTCTCGCAGGCCGCAATCCCCACTCACAATCAGGCCACTCCTGGGATAACGCGATCATCGGATCAACCCTGGTTGCCCGCCGAGCCGGAAACCGGCACGCCGGCAGCGCTACCAGAAACAGTGAGAGCTTTCGGTGCGCCGGCGCCCATTGTCG
>DATEFT010000825.1:0-3286 GCA_035280505.1 Blastocatellia bacterium
GATCCGGCTCAGGAATTGACGACGCTGCAGACTAGACATGCGCTCCTCTCCCCTGTCCGCGCGTCACGCTCCAGACCAACAGGCGCGCCAGCGCGTTGATGATGAAGGTCACGACGAACAGCACCAACCCCAGTTCGATCAACGATTGGAGGTAGATCTCCGACGTCGCCTCGGTGAATTCGTTGGCGATCGCCGAGGCGATCGTATTGGCCGGGGCGAACAACGAAGCCGTGATCTGGGGCCGGTTGCCGATCAGCATGGTGACGGCCATGGTCTCGCCCACGGCCCGCCCGAGCCCGATGATGACGGCCCCCAGGATCCCCGACTTGGCATTCTCCAGAACGACCAGGGCCGCCTCCCACTTGGTGGCGCCCAGAGCCAGCGCCGCTTCGCGCTGAGTCCCGGGCACCGCCTTGAGGACGTCCGTCGAGACGGCGGTGATGATCGGAACGATCATGATCGACACGATGATCCCGGCCGTCAGCATGCCCAATCCGTTCTGCGTGCCCTGAAAGAGCGGCAGAAAACCCAGCCCGCCCTCGAGCACGGGGTAGATGTAGTTTCGCAGAAAGGGAGCGAGCACGAAGATTCCCCACATCCCGTAGACCACCGACGGAATGGCGGCCAGCAACTGAACCATGAACAGAATGGGACTGGAGAGCGAACGGGGGGAGGTCTCGACTAGAAAGACCGCCACCCCGACACTGACCGGCACGGCAATCAACAGCGCGAGCACCGAACAGACGGCCGTGCCATAGACGAACGGGAGCGCGCCGAACTGCTCCGCCACCGGGTCCCAGGTGCGGCCCCAGAGGAAACTCAACCCGAACTTCGCGAACGAAAGCTGCGAGTTGCGCGCCATCTGGATCACGATCAGCACCACCAGGGCCGCGATCAAGAAGGCGAAGAGAAGGGTCGTCCCTTTGAAGATCAGGTCGCCGAGACGCGTCGACCCGATCCGCAGGGCGTTGCTGCCCAGCGAGGGCCGGGGCTCGGATTGTGGAGTGGGGAGCTCAATGGCCATCGACAACGCTCCTTCCTGGTTCAAGGTCTAGCCGCGCAGCGGCTTGCCCTGAGCAGTGATCGACTTAATCTTGCTCTCGGCCTTCGTCACCACCTCCGCCGGCAGCGGCGAGTAGCCCATCTGTTTGGCCAGTTGCTGCCCCTCGTGGGTGGCCCACCAGAGGAAGTTCACGAGCTCTTTGCCCTTCGCGCCGTCCGCCTGCTCCTGATAGACGAGCAGATAGGTGAACGAGGCGATCGGGTAAGCGCCGGCCCCCGAGGCGTTGGTGATCGAGACCCGCAGGTCGTCCGGGATCGTGGCGGCGGAGCCGGCCGCGGCCGCGGTGATCGAATCGAGCGAGGGCTTCACAAACTCGCCGGTCGAATTCTGAATCGACCCGTACGGCAGCTTGTTCTGCTCCGCATAGATCAACTCCACGTAACCGATCGAATACGGAGTCTGCTTGACCTGGCCCGTGACCCCCTCGTTGCCCTTGGCGCCCACGCCGACCGGCCAGTTGACCGAAGTTCCGACTCCCACCTTCTCTTTCCATTCCGGGCTGACCTTCGACAGGTAATCGGTCCAGACGAAGCTGGTGCCGCTCCCGTCCGAACGATGCACGACCGTGATGTCCTTGGCCGGCAGGGTCACCCCCGCATTGGCGCCGGCGATCGCCGGATCGTTCCATTTCTTGATCTGGCCCAGGAAGATCCCGGCCACGGCCGCCGTCGTCAATTTCAGCTCGGTCTGAACCTCCGGCAGGTTGTAGGTCACCACCACCCCGCCGATCACCGTCGGAATGTGGAGGATCGGACCCGGCGCCGCCTTCAGGTCGTCATCCTTCATCGGCGCGTCCGAACCGCCGAAATCGATGGTCCGCGAGGTGATCTGTTTGATCCCACCGCCCGATCCGATCGATTGATAATCGAATTTGGCGCCGGGCGTGAGCTTGTTGTATTCGCTGAACCACTTCTGGTAGATCGGGTTGGGAAAACTGGCGCCCGCTCCCTGCAACCGCACGTCTCCGGCCGTCCCCGGCCCGGAACCATTACAAGCAACCAGCGCGAAAGGAAGCAGCGGCAAGACTGCCATCAGCAATTTTGCAAACGTCCGCTTCGCCTGAGAGTGATCAATCATGTGCTTCGAAGCCTCCGGGTGTGATTAACTTGAAAATCCAAAGACCTAGTCTAATTGAGTCTAAGATTAGCAAGTTAAATCCATCTAAAATCATTCCTAAATCGGTGTAAGAAATCGCCGGGTCGGGGCCTCTCCAGGCCCCGACGCCGCTTTGAAGCGCGCCTGGGCGCGGCTTAGAAAGTGAAGACCAGTTGCGTTTGGATCCGGTACTGGCGCGGCGTAAACGCATTGACCGGAACGAAGAAGTTGGGATACTGCCCCGAGTTGCGCAGCTCATTCTGAATAAAGAACAGATTCTGGAACTGCAGGCCCTTCATCAGACCCAGATCCCAACGGATGTGATGGACGCGGATGTTGACGCCGGTTCCGGTCCCCAGGTCATCGTCGGTCAATTGGGAGATCATGGAGTTGGCCCCCTTGATCGCGAACACATACATGAAGGATTGATCCCAGGCCTTCTTGACGTTGCCGAGCCGGACGGAGGTCAGCATGGAGTCCCGCTCTCTCTGACCGGTGCCCACGTTGCGCGCGACCTGAACGTTGAAGGAGAACGGATAGTCGTGCTCTCCGCGCTTGAAGCCGGCGTGATCCATCCGATAGGTCAGACGCGCCACCTGATAACGGCCCGCGGTATAGACCGGAACGCCCGGAGCGATGATGGCATTGCCGGTGCCAGTCACCGGGCCCGAGAACGTCAGCCCGGTTCCGCCCTGAACCAGGAACAGTCCGTTCGCCATCGAGGCATACTCGATCTGGTTCGGATTACGAAAGATCTGAATGTCGCCTCCGAACTGCTGCGCCACCTTCTCGCTCAGGCTCTGGTTGAAGAGCACTCCCTGGTGGAACATATACGCCGCCCGCCCGGTGCTGCCGACCCTGGCTCCGGTCGGGCCGAGGTTGTTCGCCGCCGCCGTGACGATGGGCACGTTGGGATTGGTGAAGATGTACTGACCGGCGCGGAACTCGATGCTCTTGAATCCGGCCGCCGGCTCCTTCAAGGTCGCAACGTACTTCTCGTTGAAGCCGTTGAACCGCATGTCGTCGTCGAAGAGGAATCGCGAATTGTCGTTGAAGACCTCCACGACGCGGCCGCCCTGCAGGCTCAACGCCTTGTTCGGATGGAAATCGACCCACGCCTCGCTCAGA
>DATEFT010000826.1:0-10214 GCA_035280505.1 Blastocatellia bacterium
ACCGGTGCGGTAAGTCCACCCGCTCAGCGAGACCCCGGTCGCGGTGTTGGTGAGAAAGGTGTTCCCGGTCGTCGAGACCACGCCGCCGGTCGCGGAAGATGAGGGCGGCGCGTCGTCTCCCGTAATAGTTCCGCTGACCACGCGTCCGAAATCATGGCGGAAACGAATATCGGCTCCCGAGACTTCGCCGCCGCTCGTGACGGTCACTTCGGTGGCCGTCTCGCGGGTAGAGGATGGATGATAGATTTGAAGCTGCTGCGTGTGGGGCATTGGAGAATAAAAGCTGCACCCGTTGGTGAAGACGAGGTAGGTCCCCGGCGCGAGTCCGAACAGACGATAGATGCCACGATCATCGGCCAGGCTCCAACCGGTTGGAATCGATTGGCGAACGGGATTGCCTTCGGCATCGCGGACCATAATCGGAGAGACCTGGGCCCTGACCATGGGCTCTCCTTCCGGCGTAGTGACCCGGCCGGTGATCGCGCCGCCTTTGACCAGGGTGATCGTGACCTGGTCGCCCGCATAAAAATAGCGCGGACGGCGCCCCTCTATTCCCGAAGTGGACTGGACGGCATATTCCCTGGCCTCACGAACGTCGATCCGATAGGGAGAAGGCGAAAGGTCGGTAAAACGGAAGCGGCCTTCTTCATCGGTGGCCACAATGGAGGTGGAGCCGGGAGCGACCCGGCGCGCCCCCGAGCCGGCCGGATAGATCCAGACGTCGACCTGCGGGACCCCTTTCCCATCACCGGTGATCACGCGCCCGGAGATGCTCCCTGCCGATTGGGCCTCGACCGTGGCGAAGATCGCCGAGATGATCGCGATCAGATGCAGGACGCGGTAAGGCCCCCAAATGCCGGAAAATGGTCGTTCGTTTTTCATTGATTACCTGCCTGCTGAGCGAGATCGATCTCCAACGAAACCGTCGGCTGGCTGTTAGGGCCGACGATGACTTTCCGTCTGACTTTCGAGATCGCGGCCGAGAACTGGCGGTCCACCTGTGATCCGTAGATCGGCGAGAGATACAACTCATACTCGCCGGGAAGCAGATTTCCGAAGACGAATTGCCGCCGGGCATCGGTCTTCGCCAGAATCGAAATCGCATGCGGGTCGCCCATGGACCTGGCATGAACGTACAGGTCCAGGTTCGCCGGCACTGTTCCGCCGATGATCTTCACTTCCCCCTGAATCGCCGAATTGGCGTAACCGACGATCACCCGCACCTCCGAAATGTTCTGTCCCGGGCCAATCTCTATCAGATGATGCGGTGAACTCGAGACCCCGTTCCGCTCGAAGCGCAGAATCGCGAATCGGTAGGAGGGCGTCGGCGTCGAGATCCGGACTTTACCCGGGCGCAAGCCTTTGATCCGAAAACTGCCGTCGGGATTGACTTTGATCATCCCCATGCCGGGCGGGCTCCACGCGCCGGTCCAGACCGTCGCGTAGAGTTGAAGCTCTGAGATCTTCGACCGCGCCTCCGGATCGTTCGTGTCTTCGATCACGATCTGACCGCTGATCGTGCCGCCGGACTTTACTTTGATCTCAATCCCCTGCAGATCCTGGTCGCGGATCTCGCAGACCTCAACTTCGCTGAAGAGTTCACTCTCCCGATTGAAATCAGCGAAGAGCTTGAGCCGGCCCGGTAACAGCCCCTGCAGACGGAACTCCCCATTGGCGTCCGATCGCACGCCCGACGGTCCCCAGTTGGTAATCTCCTGCCGCTCCCCCGAGAAATAGGCGCAGAGCAGGTTGATCCCGGCCATCGGCTGTCCGTCTTCGGCGGATCTGACGCGGCCCTGGATCTGATAGGTCTTCTTCGCCGCGGCGACCGCGATATCGACACCGGCCGCTTCGGTGCCTTCACCGACCTCTATCACTTTCGCCTCCGACTGCTCGGTCGCATTCGGATGGAAAGTCCTGGGAAGGTAAGAGGAGGCCGATCTCATTCCGGCGGCGCCCCCGGCCGGTGAAACGCCCACATTGACCAGGTAACGGCCCGCCGGAACCCCATAGAAGCGATAGACTCCGCGATCGTCCGTGCCGCCACTCGAACTATCTCGCATCAGCGGGGCGGCCTGGCCCCGGTAGAAGCGCATCAATTCCACCGGCACTCCCACCACCGGACGATTATTCGAATCGGTAACACGGCCGGTAATCACGCCGCCGCGTTTCAGTTCGAAGTCGAGGTTCTCGACATCCGTACCATCTGTGATCGTGAGGTCGGTGCTGTGATAATCGGTGGACAGGCCAAAGCCGGGCGCCGCGGCGCTGATGCTATATCGTCCTCCGGCCAGGCCGGAGATCCGATACTTACCATTTTGATCGGTCCGCCCCCGGAGAATCGACTTCGGATCCAAGGAACCGGTCATATTCTCCGGCCGAATGGAGACGGTCGCGCCGCTCAACGGCTCCCCCTTGAAAGTTACCCGGCCCGAGACCTCTGCCGCCCGTCGCGGGATCTCCTTCTCTCGAGATTGGGACGACAGTTCAACCGGCCAGGCTAGAAGCGGTATTAGAACCAAGGCTGTGAAATTGATTCCAGGCATGTCACCTCCTGAGCTGAGTTGGACCCTTTATTTAACGGCTAGCATCAATAGGATAAAGGTACAGCCCATAAATCGCAAATTAGCGAAATGAGTGAGACGCCCCTCGCGAAGCGACCATTGCCTGCCGGTCGGATCAGATCTGACCTGAAGCACTATTGTAGGAACACATCATAAGCCGCCTTTGCAATACGCGCGATCACGCCCTCGCGTATTTCACGGCCCGCCTTTGCATCCGACACGAACACGGCCACCGCGAGATGCTTGCCGTTCGGCAACGTAATAATTCCAATGTCATTGGTCGCGGCCGTGATGCCATTCACAGTACCCGAGGTGCCCGTTTTATGCGCGACGATCGTGCCGTTCGGCAACAGGCCCTTGATCCGCTTTAACCCGGTCGGAGTTTCGATCATCAACTTCGTCAACAGCTCGTGACTCTGGGCCGACAAAACTTTTCCTTCGTGCAGAAGCTTCAATAATGCAATTGCTCCTTTCGGCGTCGCCCAATTGCGATATTGCACGGTATCGCTTTTCGACATCTCCATCTCCGTATCGGCAACGATGAGCTCCTTAATGCCGATCTCGCGCAGATATTTCGACACCTCCTGCGGTCCGCCGATGATCCGCAACAACACATCACAGGCCGTGCCGTCGCTTTCCGAAACGTTGTAATGCAACAACTCACGCAACGGTAATTCGACGTCGCCCTGCGGATATTTATCGCGCAGAGGACTTTGGAGTGCGTCGGGTACCAGCTCGCTCTTTTGCACCTTCACTTTTTGTTCGAGCTTCAACGATCCACGATCGACTCGGTCGAGCACGGCCATCGCAATCGGCAACTTGTAGACGCTCTGCATCGGAAATCGTTCGTCGCCGTTGATCTCGGCGGATTTGCCAGATTCCAATAACAAGACGGCGGCGCCGACGCGGCCTTGTGACGAACCCGCAATCTCGTTCATTTGTCGGTGTAAGTCGATCCGCGAACAGGCCGTGACCGCCAGGAGGACAAGAAGCAAAAATGATCTGAGACTCACGGTGATTGGATATACTCCTCTATGGTCTTAATCTCGCGAAGCCTGACTTTAATCAGTACTTTGAAAAGTAAGTTTATTGAGGCTTTGATTCAAAACCGCGAAAGATGCGAAAGATTGATGATTTCGCGTCTTTCGCGGTTTGATCCTCAAATTCTATTGCTGCTTGACCCGGTTTGGCTTGAGAGGCTCCTGATGGGCAGAGCCAGGTTTGCCGCGATACTGAATGTTGATGCCGCCGACCTCTTGACCGGCACGGACGGTAACTTCGGCAGCGGATTCGCGCGAGGACGACGGATGAGATGTCGGTGCCTCAGGATCGCCTTGACCGGTTCCGATCGGCTGAATATCGACCTCGACGATGTAACTGCCGGGATTGAGTTGATAGAGGCGATAGACCCCCCGATCATCGGTGAAACGGCCCCATCCGCCCTCACGTTCCGCTCCGGCAATCGGGCGCCCCTCCGCATCCCGGATTCTCCGCGCGTAGGCGGCGGCTCCGGTCAGCGGCTCACCATTCTCACCCGTCACAGCTCCGGTGATGACGCCGCCCTTGATCAATCTAATCGTCACGTGATCACCGATGCGACCGGAGGCCGATTCCGAATCGCCGGAGGAGGTCAAATAACCCGGTAGAGTCGCGTATAAACTATAGAGACCCGGTCCCAGCCCGGTAACTTTGAAGTTACCATCACTGCCGGTCTTGGTGGATCTCCACTCTGCCGGACGTGAATTGCCCTGCCCTAGATCGATCTGAACATCTTCGACCGGGCTGCCGTCTTCCAGAATCACGGTGCCGGTGATGGCCCCATCCTGAGCGGAGGCCGGGTCGATGCGCGCCGCCCCGCCCGCGCCGAGGCTCAGTAGAAAGAAGAGAATGATAAAGTATAGCGGCCTGTTCATTGGTTGGTTTTATTGATCCTGCGGTTGAAGTCCAGGGTGACGGTGATCCGAGTTTCGGTTCCTCCCGCGACGGTGACGTTCTCAGGAACCGGCCGGGGAAGTTTGGGCGTTTGACTCGATGCCATTCCCGGCGGGCACGAGTCAGATATTTGCAAAGCATTTTCGCCGGGGAGCAGGTTCTTGATCAGGAACTCGCCATTCAGATCGACCATGCCGCGCCTGGTTGCATTAAGTGGACCGGCAATTGGATCGGCCGGACGGGCATTGACATAAAGAGCGCAATCCGCGGGTAAGGTTCCGCCAAGAACCTTGATCTCGCCTCGTATTGCTCCGTCTCCGTAGCCCATGATCAGCCTGACGCCGGAGACCGCCTCCGCCTCTCCGATATTGATACCGTCAGGTTGCGCCACGCCGTCGCGCTCGACGCGAAGAAAATAGAAGGGGCCGGACGTGCTGCCCACTTCGAATGCCACATTCCCGGGTGGGATGCCCTTGAATTGAAAACTCCCATCCGGTTTCATCGGTGAGCTGTATACACGCACATTCCGAAAGGAGCGCCGCTGCCCGGAAAAAGACTCGCGCCGGGTGTTCATCAGGACAAAATAGGCTTGAAAGAATTGGGGTTCAAGAGACTTGTGTTTGTCGCCCTGGAGCACGACCACGCCGTTCATGGTGCCTCCACGTTTGGCGATCACTTCGACGCCGGTGGCACTGGCGTTCTCGATCTCAAAATACTTGCCCACGGCATAGAATGGATGATCTTCATAGTATTGCGACAGCACAATTTTGTACTTGCCCGGCGTCAGGCCCGCCAGGCGGAAATTGCCCTGGCTGTCGGCAACGGTGTCCATCACCCACTTACCCCAATATTGCTCCTGGTTTTCAGCCACAATGCAAGCGACTCTGACTCGCGAGACGGGTTTGCCGGTCTCCTCTTCAACCACCCGTCCAAATACCTCATAGGTCTTTCCGACGCCGATCAGTTTGATATCGACGCCGGTCGCCTCGCTGCCTTCCTTGATCTCGATGATCTTTGCCCGGTCAGGATCGGCCGCGTTCGGATGGTAGGTTGGTTCAGTATCGTTCGCACGGTATTTGGCAAAGATGCGTTCGTCTCGCTGCCCGGCTCGGGCCAGATATCTTCCCGGGCGAAGACCGAAGATCCGATAAACGCCGCGGTCATCGGTCACAAACATGGTCGCCTGTTGTTTGCCGACCGGCAATTTTTGACCGTGGTCACTCAATTTATATAAAGTGACATGCCTCCCCATCTGGGGCCTGCCCTCATCGTCGGTCACCCGGCCGGTGATCACGCCACCGCGAATCACCGCGAAGTCGAGATCTCCCCGAGCTTCGCCGGGCTCCAGCTTCAACCGTTGTTTGTTGACATCACCGCGAGCCCCATCCGCCGGCAGATAGGCCTCCGACAATGGTGTGACCTCATACTCACCTGCCGGCAATCCGGTGAAGCGGTAACTGCCATCCGCGTCGGTCATGGCTCTGTACCTCTGCTGAATGATTGGTGATTGAATGAAGTCGGTTTTTTTCGGGTCCACCTCGGTCAAGACCACCAGGGCCCTGGCTGCCGGTCTTCCACCGACCGTGATGCGTCCGCTGATCGAGGCTGTGCGCTCAGACTGGTTCTGGGCAAAGCCGACGGCGAAAAACAGCAGATTTAAGATGATAATAAGGAAGATGCGTGTGAGGCGGAACATTGACATCGCTCCTGAATACCCGACAGATTGACTGGGAATCACGTCGAAGCTACTTCATCTTTTCGGTGATTCGAAAGAACTCTCACCGACCCTAACGCCCAACACCGCCGGCATTGTATAAAGATTTAACGGGGGCCGCAAGAAACACCGCCGCTCCCGACTCGGACAGACTTCGGTCCAACGTGACGCCGGCACCGTCAAACACCTCCCCTTCGATGTAGATCAGACCCAAATCGGTCCCCTGCTCGCGATGCCGGTCCGATCTTTCGTCTCAAGACCGACGGCAAACTGCGAAAACTCCCCCCAACAATAAATTTGGTTGTCAGTCCGACAATTGAAAACTATAATGCGGCCGAGTTGGAGTAAGACCCGGCTGGGAGTTTCCCCATCGCCTTTCCCATCGTCGATCAAGCTTTCTACAATCCACCTCACTGAGAAGGTAACCGAAAGTTGCTCAATTCTCGAATATAGAGAAACAGCCTCAGACCGTCTGGCTGGCCATCCTCAAACAGGATGCCGATTCCCACCCGCAGCAGATTCGGGAACAGGACGCGCTGATCCTGGGCAAAACCGACGCCAGAGGGCTGTTCGATTCCGCCGGCCAGGGCGTCTTTATCCCGCCGGGAACCTACCGGGTCAAAGTGGCGCGGGCGGGATACCGGACGGTCTGGCGCGACGAGTCGATCGTCGCGGATATCGACACGACGGCGGTGCTCTCGTTCAAGCTGGCCAGGAATTAACGGAATCGGGCCGTCGCCTTGGGATGTGGAGCCGGTTCATCGCCGGTTCCACCCAAAATCTCAAATAATTCAGTTTCCAAAGTACGGGATTATCATCATGAAACTAACATCCATCTCAATCGCAATCTGCCTCTTCATCCTATCGATCGGCCTGGTCCATGCCGCCGCTCAAACGCCACGGGCTCGAGACCTGTTTAATGATTTCGATTCATCGCCGGACCGTCAGCGGCCGCCATCCAAACGCCGGGGCCGGCCAGGCACCAAGATCCAGATGGAGCTGATGCGGGGCGACGGCCCATTGAAACTGGCCTCCTCCAACACTCCCATCTTCAACGACGATCGGATCGCTTTTCGCCTGGCGGTCAATTATGAAGGATATATGACCGTCACCAATATCGGCACGAGCGGCCAGGTCAACCTCTTGTTCGCCGGACACGTCTCGCCGACTGAGAGTCTGCGGATCCCCGCAACCGGATGGATCCGGGTCGCGGGCGCAAAGGGCGAGGAGATGGTCAACTTCATTATGTCGGCCGACCCACCCCAGGGATTGCCGCAGGCCGGGGGGACGGAGGCCGGCGCCGATGCGACGGGGAGCGGTTCGCAGTCGGTCACCGAAAAGCAGGAGATCCTGAAAGAGCTCAATAGCCGAGCGATCAATCGCGGGCGGGATCTGGTGGCTCAGTCCGAGGCGACCGACATGTACGTCGTCGCCCCCTCGCCGCAGGCACTGTCCGCACCGCACGGATTCAGCGTCAAGCTCAATCACAAATAGCGAAGAGCCTTCGCGGATCTGCCATGACCTGGTGGAGGCCAATAACCTGCCTGCCTCCGATCTGACCGATAAGCAGTTCAGACTCGATGGCAAGCTGATTGTGCTGTCAGCCTGTCAAACAGGAGTGCAGGAGTCGCGCCCCGGGGACGACTATTTCGGCATCGAGCGGTATCGGTTGGCGGCCAGGGCTTCAGCCATCGTCTCGACGCTGTGGAATGTCAATGATCGAGCAGCCATGGATTTCATGACGGAGTTCTATCGCGAGTTCACCGATGGTTGCATCGATCCTTCCATCGCCTGGCGAACGGCCATGTCGAGGATTAAAAACCTCAAGAAAAATGAGCAGAATCTCTTTCTATGGGCGCCGTTCAAGGTGACCGGATACTGAAGAGATCGGGAGCGAACAATGAAACCAAAGCAAGTCGAGGAGCGCCTGAAGGCTATTCCGGACCCGATCACCCAACTGATCGATCGGGTCCGGATGGGAATGGAACGACCGGATACATCTCTACGCCTTTGCGGCGAGGGCCATGCGCCACATCATCATCGATCAGGCGCGCAAGCATTTCGGCGCCGGGCGTCAATTCGTTCCCGCCGACGAGTTGCTCGGCCTGACCTTCGACCATGACGTCAGCGTGATCGAGGTCGACGAAATCTTGAAACGGCTGGAGCAGATCGACTCCAAAAACGCCCAGATTGCCGAACTGAGGGTTTTCGGGGGCTTGACCAATGAGGAGATCGCGATGGTGATGAGGATCTCGCCGGCGACGGTCAAGCGCCGACTCACCCCGTGCCGAGCCTACATCATGTCTCGACTCGGAGAACGGCGGAACGTCAGGAGATAGTCGATCGAGGCGGAGCGTTTCGATCCCACTCGATCCGAAGCAGGAGTTGCGGTCATGAATCAGGAACAGTGGCAGAAGGTGAAAGCGCTCTTCGACGCGGGGTTGGAGCTGTCGCCGGAAGCCTGCGCCGAATATTGGAGACTTCAGTGCGGCAACGACCGGGCCGTGCTCGCGGAACTCGAAAGATTGCTCGATGGCCACCGGCGGGCCGAGCAGATTGAGTTTATGGAGCCCCCCGCCCCGTCGCGAACGACCGAGGTTTCCCAGTCAAGGCCTGGAGAGACAATCGGCAAGAGAATCGGCGAATATACGCTGGTTAGATTGTTGGGCCGAGGCGGAATGGGCGAGGTGTATCTAGCCCAGAAACCGCTGCTGGCGCGGCCGGTGGTCGTCAAATTGGTCAAGGCGGACGCTTCCCTGGCGATCCGGAAGCAGTTTCTCAATGAGATTCGAGTCCACGAGCAGTTGGAGCACGAAAACATCGTCAGGTTACGTGACGCCGGGCTACACGAAGGGGTGCCGTACCTGGTCCTGGACTATTTCGAAGGACAGAGCCTGCGTGAGTTCCTGAGCCTGCCCGAGAGCGATAATCAACAGCGGGCGTTGCCGTTCGACCAGGTGGCCGACATCACCAACCAGATCGCCGCCGGCCTGGGATATGCGCATCGCCAACATCGAATTACCCATCGCGACATCAAACCCGAGAATATTCTGGTCGATAGCCAGAACGGCTTTAAGGTCAAGGTCATCGATTTCGGAATTGCGATCCTGCCTGAATTGTTCGGAACGCAATTGAGAAGCGGCTCGTCGCGCCGGCCGACCATCGGGGCGGCCGGAACCCCGGTCTACATGTCGCCGGAGCAGATTCAGAATGGCCTGGCCGGACAAAAACTCAGAGAGATCGATCAGCGTTCAGATATCTACTCGCTGGGATTGGTGATCTACGAGATGTTGACCGGGCAGATGGCCTTTCCCCAGGCGACTCATCGTTTCCACGGGCAGTTCGAATGGCCGAGCGCGCGGCGCAAAGGGCTCCCGGCCGGAGTGGACGAAGTGTTGAAGACCGCCCTGCATGAAGATCCCGACGGCAGGTACCAGAGTGCGGAGGATCTGGCTCGCGCCCTGGAACTGGCGCTGACTCGTCGAAAGCGTCCGGTCCCCTGGCTCAAAATCGCAACGATCGGGGCCGGGGTGCTGGGAGTGGTGCTGTGCTGCTGGCTCATCATTAAAACGCTTCCATGGCGCGACCGGATCCAGCAGGCCCCTTCGAGCGCGCTCCCTTCCGCAACGGTCTCGCCAACGCCGACGCGCGTCGAAGACCGGCTGAACATCTCTCTCTATCGACAGCAGCCAAATGGAAGAGCCGGATTGGTCTCGAGCGAAACAGCCTTTGCTAACAGCTCGCCGCGCGACCAGAGCGGGGGCCTGCGCCTCGGTATCGATGCGGCGCGGAGCGGTTTCATATACATTCTGGAACAGAATGATTCGGGTGAGGTCAGGATCCTATATCCGGATTGGCGCAACCCTTCCGGGTTTCGCCCGATCCCAACCGGCGAAAAAGTCTATCTGCCGAAGGAGGACGGATGGTTCCGTTTCACAGGCGCGTCCGGGACCGACGTCGTCTACATTCTCTTTACCACCGAGAGAGGAGACCCGCTGTTCGCC
>DATEFT010000827.1:0-13165 GCA_035280505.1 Blastocatellia bacterium
CCCACCACTTTTGACGACGGGGTGAAGTCCAGGTTCGGGTTCGAGAGGGTGATCCGGTAATTTCGTTTGCAGATCAACCCGCTGAACTGATAGTTCCCGACCTCATTCGTGCCGCCGCTGAAGTTCGAGTTGCTCAGAGCCACCGCGACCCCCGGAACGGGCTGGCCGTCTTTCTGAACCGAGACGATGATGCTGCATTTGTTGGCCGGGACCGTGGACGGCGACGCCGGAGCCGCCGGCGGGGACGCCGATCTGCAAGGCGGAAGTGATCCGTCCGCACACTGCGCGCCGGCTGAAACGGGCAGAACATAGATCGATAAGACTGGGAAAAACAGCGTTGCCAGAAAACTTCGGCGATGAGTCCATTTATGCATAGTGAATCTTTGGCCGCCAGGCCGGGCGATCTGAGACCCGCCGAAAGTCGGCGAAGTCGGGCGCTATTTCGATGCGTCTTTGGCACACCGGAATCCGGTATTGGCGTAGATGCTCCGGTCGTTAGAGGTTATTGGATAGGCAGCACGATAGGTGGCGGTCGCCAGCTCGGGCTTGGTGTCGAAGGCGCCGCCGCGAATGATCTTGCAGGGCGCCGGACAGTTCCCGGCCCGAAACGAGCTGCCCGGATATGAGCGGAAATCATCGGCGGTCCATTCCCAGGCGTTCCCCGTCAGGTCGGAGATCCCGGAAGCGCTATCTCCACCCGGATGGCTTCCGACCGGGGAGAGCTTCCCGTCGGTGGTATCGATATTGGCCTTTCCGGGATCGAAGTCGCTCCCCCAGGGATAGCGGCGCCCGTCCGGCCTGCGCGCCGCGAACTCCCATTCAGCCTCGCTGGGCAATCGCTTGCCGATCGATCGGCAATAATTGTCGGCGTCGGTCCAGGTGACTCCGGTCATCGGCAGATTGCGGCTTTCAACCCCGAGCTGCGAATCAGTGAGATATCTCTCTCGGGTCACTTCGTACCGGTCGAGATAGAAAGAGCCCACCTGAGTTTCATGAGGCGGCCAGGAGATATTCTGCGCCATCGGCTGATCATCGCCCATCTGAAAGGTTCCGCCGGGAATCAGAATCATCCCTTCCGGAACATTAGGTTCAAGCACAATCGTCTCCAGCGGCGTGGAGAGCGGCAGTTTGACCGACAGCACGACCTCCTGGTAACCCGGCTTTGAGATCTTGACGGTGTGTGAACCTTCCTCGAGGCTCTCGACGAAGACGACTCCCTGCTGATCGCTGACCAGCTCGAGCTGACGGTCGATGGTGACCTGGCTCTTGCTCGGCGAAGTCGTAATTCTGAGTCGAGACGGCGATTGGTGGGAGAAGGTTCGGGTCCCGGCAATCAGGAGCAGCGCGACGCCCCCGATCAGGCCGGCGACGAGCCATAGCATCTTCATTGATGGCCTCCGGAATGGACGAGTAGCAAAGATCGATTTGGCCCTCGTATAGGCCGCGAATCCGTACGCCGGCCTCGGAGCCGGCGGTTCCGATCCGACCAGAGCGGTCGGCAGATTGGTGAGCGTCGAGCCGATGCCGACCGTCTTCCGGCCGGCCCCGGCGGCGGTCGTTCGGCATGGAGAACCGCACTGCGTACAATACCTCGAGCCGTCCGAGAGTTTGGTATGACAGGTCAGACAGGGCCGATACTGCTCGGAGGGAGGCGCCTGAACCGCCGACGAGGCATTCCCGAAATTGGGCGGTGCGGCCTTGGATCGATTGGACCGTTTGCGCTTCTCCGAACGCGAGGGCGACACCTTATCGGCCGTCGCCTGCGCGGCTCTCACCAGTTGTTTAATCGGATTGCGCGAGGGGCCCTTCTGCAATTTCAGGCGAACGAGGGCTGTCCGCCAGACATCGACCTGGGTCGTCTCTTCCGCCGGGACATAGCGCGGATGAGTGACCCGAATCACGCGAGTTCCGGAGGGGATCGATTTAAGATTACATCGGCCGGTCTGGTCGGTTCGCCCGGCCTTGCGACCGTCGATGAGCACGTCGGCCTCGGAAACATTGCAGGCCAGAATCAATTCTCCGACCGGCTCTCGTTCGAGCCGGGCTTCGACCATCAATTCCTGATCGGCCATCAGATCGATCGATTTTTCGCAGCGCAAGTACCGGGAAGCCTCGATTTCGATGATATAGTGGCGAGGGAGCAAGTCATCATGCCGCAACTGCCCGTCCTTATCGGTCTGCCCGATCTGTTTGCCGTTGAGATAGACCTCCGCGAAAGAGATCGCCTGCCCGCTGCTTTCGTCTTCACATCGTAAGATCAGAGAACCCGAGGCCATCTTCATGGCCTGTCGAAAGGCGCGGGCCAGATCGGTCGCCGAGGGAAAGCGATCCGGCGATTTTTTGGCCAGGGCTTTGAGCACGACCTCCTCGACGGCCGGCGGAATCTCCTCGCGAATCCGCCGGGGCGAGATGGGCACCTGGGATCGATGGAGGTCCATCACCTGCGCTTCGGTCTCGGCTTCGAATGGCACTTGCCCGGTCAGCATCTGGAAGAGAATGATTCCAAGGCTATAAATGTCGCTGGTCTGGTCGATCTGACTGTGGGCGACGGTCTGTTCGGGCGAGATGTAATAGGAGGTGCCGGCGATTCTGGTGTTGGTGCCGACGGTCGTCATAAGCACCTTGGCGATCCCGAAGTCCAGGACTCGAATCGTCTCTTCGCCGTTCTCTTCCTTGACCAGCATGATGTTGCTGGGTTTCAAATCGCGGTGGATGACGCCTTTCTTGTGAGCATAGGCCACGGCGTCGGAGATCTGTTCGAGCAGGACCAGGGTACGTTCCAGCGAGAGCGCCCCCAGCTCTTTCATCTCGGCGTCGAGCGTGCAGCCGTCGAGCCATTCCATGACCATGTAGGCCGCGCCGTCCGCGGTGTAATCGGCGTTGGTCACCTTGATGATCGAGGGATGATTGAGCGCCACGGTCTTCGTCGCCTCTTCGAAGAAAGAGCCGACGTCCGCCTCATTGTTGGAGGTCAGGTCCGGCCGCAAAATCTTGATCGCCACCTTGGCTTTCGTAATTTCGTGCTGAGCGCGGTAGACGGCCCCCATCCCTCCGATCCCGACCAACTCCTCGATAACGTAACGGTCGAGGGTGGTGCCGACGAGTTTATACGGATCTTTTCTCGAGTATGCCATGCTTCATCATTCCCTGAACTGTTAAAGATCGGCCGCCAGCGACCGGCCGCTTTTTGCCAATTTCCCGCTGATCGTTGGAAAATCAGTATCGCCATCTCCGCCGGCGAAATTCCACCCAGGCGTCGGAGCCCTGAAGGGTCTCGACAGAAGATCGACCATCCAGTGCGGTTCGTCCCGGAGGATCCGGCATCGATTCGGAACAGGCGAGTGAGATCTACTGCCCTGGCAGATCTCTCCAGTGATCAACATCTCGGGGAGAACTTTGGCCGTTGCATGGCACGTGCTACCGGGCAAGTGCCGTCTGCCGGCTCGGAGGCCTAAGCGGTGAGCGAGCTGGTCCCGGCGGGACCGAGCGCCAAGACAACGTTGTGCTCATCGCTCAACATTGCGTGCACCTTGTTCACGTTCCGCACAAGCATCTGTTCCAGAGTTTCTTCGTTCAACGAATCGCCGCGAACGACCTCCTCTGAAACCCGGCCGGAACGGCGGCCTTGCATCAACAGATCCGGATCCGGCCTGCTACCGTTGAATTTGAAAAAGGGAGTGCAGGAGATTTCCATTTGGTAAGCGCATTATTTGCTGAATGCTGAATATAGAAGTGGGGAAGAATCTAGGGGACGATTGAGTATTTAGTCTAAGACCTACTTTCACCTGTGTTGTGGCAGCGAGCATCCATAGCCTTTGACAATCACTGTTTGTCATTACCGACTTCGAACGCCTTCAAGGCCGCGCATTTTAGCAACGATGTTTTATTTTATCAATCGGCAATTTAAGATGAATGCAAAATATCTTGCCAACGATAAACGATAAGGAGATTCACGATCGAACTCGGCGAGAGTGCGCTCAGCCCGGCGACTCCCAGCATTATCGTATGATTTATGACCGGCCTCGAATCGACGGCCCGATCGCGATTGCGGCGAACCGACATTACAATCTTCAAAACCGCAAAACACGCGAAAGACACGGAATTAATCGATTTCGCGTGTTTCGCGTATTTCGCGGTTCCGAATTGGGAACTCGGCGAACGCCGATCCTCTTAAAATTTGAATTTCAATCCGAACTGCAACTGCCGCGCGTTGAAGACGTCTCGCGGCGTATTGAAGCTGGCAATCGGGGCGACGCTGAGATCCGAGCTGCCGTAGACCGTGTTCAGATCGCGAATGTTGACCCGATTGAAGAGGTTGAAGAAGTCCAGGCTGAACTCGGCGTTCAGCCGCTCGGTGAGCTTGACCGGACGGGCGAGGCGCAGATCGACCGAAGCATAGCCGGGGCCGATCAGCGTGTTGCGTCCCAGTTGCCCCGGACGGTCCGAGTTGGGATTGCCGTCGCCGTTGGAATCGGCGCCCGAAGAGACATTGAAAGGGCGTCCGCTCTCCGCCGAGAAGAGCGTACTGAGCTTGAAACCACGCAGCAGGGGAACCTTTTTCGGAATCTCGCCGAGCCCCGCGAGCGTGAATCGGTGCGCCACGTGTTGCCGTGAAAGCCCGCGTTCATTGCCTAAACTCTGCCCTTCGGGGAAATCGGCCAGGTTCGATACGGAATCGACATCCGCAATCGTCCGCGAGAAGGTATAGCTGGCATGGAAGCTCACGCCGCGGTTGAACCGCTTCTCCGCCTCCAACGTCATGCCGTGATAGATCGAATCCCCGAGATTGGCGATGACGACGAAGTTGCCCAATTCGGCGAACCGGCGGCCGTTGGCCAGCGGCGTGTTGAAGAAGGTCGGTTTGCCGTTCAAGGTGCCGGTCGGCACGGCATTGAGATTGCCCGTGTGACCGACCAATTTCACGCCGTGAACATAGAGATAGCCGGCCGAGAGCGCCACGCCGCCGGCGACCTCCTGCGAGATCTGCAGGCTCGCCTGTTCGCTGTAGGGAGTGCGCAGCAGTGAACTGACGTTATCGGTCAGGCTGGTGATGCCGGTGGCGGGCGGCGTGCCCGTGGTCAGAAATGTAATGGCTGAGGGCGCGGCCGCGGCATTGACGGCGTTCAGTTGCATGAATCGGCCGGAGATGGGCGCGACTCCCGGGTAGACCAGGGCGGCATTGGCCCGGTCGCCGCGGCTCACCCATTCGGCGGTCGTGAAGACCTGGCCCACGCTGGCCGCGATCCGGTCGTTGAAGATGCCGAATCCGGCGCGGATGACGCCCTTCTTGCTCATCGCATAGGCCAACCCCAGGCGCGGCTGAAAGTTGTTCAGATCGGTCTGCGAGAGATAGCGCGAAGGATAATGCTCGAAATCGTAGCGCAGGCCGTAAGTGAACGTCAGTTTGCCGTTCATCTTCCACTGGTCCTGGGCGAAGAGGCCGTAAGAGCTGTGGTTCATCTTGAAGAACGTGGCATCCCGCCAGACCGCCGGCACCGCGTTTTGGAAGGGGACGGCGAACCCCGGATGCGACGGCGACGAGGTCAACACCGGCCACCAGAAATTGACCGGGCCGGTGGTCGAGGTCGGAGTGAAGTTGAGCAGCGCGGGCAACGTGGGAAAGATGATCCGGGCGGGAAAGAAGAGATCCCACTCGGCCTTGTTGGTCAGGTAATTGTAATCGGCCCCGACCTTGACCTGATGCCCGCTCCAGGTGCGGGTCAGGTTCTCCGCAACCTGTAGCCGGTCCTCGCCGTAGTAGTCGGCGTCCGAAGTGCTCTTGCCGGTGATCAAGAGGTTGGAGACCTCCAGGTCCGGCTCCGCCAGCACCGACCGGAAATTGAAGTTACGCCGCGCCAGTTGGAATCGCACTTCGTTGACGACCACCGGCGAGAGAAGCGAAATGGCGCTCACGACCAGCGCCTGATCGCGGGTGTGATTGTCGCGAGCCGTGCTCGACGCCGCCGACGCGCGCCCGCCGCCGCCCAGGAAATTATGCGTTTCGGAGTTGAGCAGATTGTATCGAACCGCGAAACTGTGCCGCTCGCTGAAGTGGTGATCGAGTTTGACCAGAAATTGATCGTAATCGTTCGAACGCAACAGATCGAGCACCTCCGGCCGCAACCCGAACCGCGCCCGCATCGCATTGATGGCGGCGAAATTGTTCTGAATCACCTGCGAGAAGCGGTTCGATTCGCCTCGGCGCTGCCCTTCGTAATTGCCGAAGTAGAAGGTCTTGTTCTTGATGAGCGGTCCGCCGACGGTCGCGCCGTACTGATTCTGCCGCAGCACGTCGGCCTCGGGCGGATTGAGGATCGAACGCGCATTGAGCGCGTCGTTCATCCCGAAATAGTAGGCGGAGCCGTGGAGATCGTTGGCCCCGGACTTGGTGACGATGTTGACGAACCCGCCCAGCGCGCGGCCGTATTCGGCCAGGTACGAGCTGTTGAGAATCCGGAATTCGCGCGCCGCCTCCTGTGACGGCGTGGCGCGGGGCAGACCGGTGTAGGTCTGGATGTTGTCGGCGCCGTCCACTTGAATCAGAGTGTAGAGTTCCGTCTGCCCGCCGAAGGCGAGCCTTGGCGCGGCCGAGGCGCCGACGCCGGTGTCCGGCTCTTTGAAGGGCCCGCCGCCGATGTTCTCGCGCCCGGGCGCGACTCCGCTCGACAGTTTGACGAAGTCCACGAAATTGCGGCCGATGTTGGGCAAGGTCTCGATCTCCTGCGTCGCAATGACGCGGCTGATCTCGACCTTCGTCGGTTCGATCAACGGGTCCTGCGATTCGACCACGACTGTGTCGCTGACCGTGCCAACATACAGAATAACATCCAACCCGGTCGATCCGCCCACCGTCAGGCTCACATGGTTGTGGAGCCCGACCTTGTATCCGGAGGCTTCGGCGCGCAATTCGTAGTCGCCGGGATCGAGATTGGGCACATTGTACCGGCCCTCCGCATCGGTCTTCACCGTCCGAAGAGCGCCGGTGGCGTTGTTCCTGATCGTGATGTTGACTCCGGGGATAACACTTCCGGCCTCGTCGCGAACCGTTCCGGAGAGCGTCGAAGTCGCGGTCTGCCCGAATCCTGACACACACCCAAACCACGCCATCAGCGCCATCAGGAACAATCCTTTCCTGCTGGTCATCGTTGTAACTCCTTTCAGACTTGGCTTAATGATTTTTAGTTACCATCCCAGACTGGTTCAGCTTGACGGCAATTTAGCCAGGCCGGGCTCGGGCGTCCAATACTTTGTTGCTCTTGTGGTGATAACCAGGATGTCTCAGCTCGCTTTGCGTGCGGTCCGGCGTCTAAACTTCCCGGACTGCTCCAGACTGCTCCAGACTTTTCCGGGCATGAGACCTGCCAGTTATCATGACAAGAGCAACAAAGTATTGGACGCCCCCGGCCCCGCCTGGCTAAATTGCCCGTTAGACCGGTCACCAATTTACCGATCAAACCTGGAAGGAAAGTTATGGCCAGAATACTCGGCGGGATCGCCACGTCGCATTCGCCCACGATCGGGTTCGCGCTCGATCACGAGAAGCAGCACGAGCCGGCCTGGGCGCCGGTCTTCGCGGCTTATGAACCGATCCAGCGATGGCTGAGTGAGAAGCAGCCGGACGTCTTGTTTGTGATCTACAACGATCATGCGACTTCGTTCTTTTTCGATCATTATTCGACCTTTGCCCTGGGCGTCGGCGAATCGTATGCGGTTGCGGACGAGGGCGGCGGCGCCCGCGCGCTGCCGGCGCTGAAAGGCCATGCCGCGCTGGCCCAACATCTGGGCACCGCGCTCGTGGCGGAAGAGTTCGATCTGTCGTTCTTTCAGGATCGCGCGCTCGACCACGGATGTTTCTCTCCGCTGTCGTTGTTGTGGCCTCATCAGCCCGACTGGCCCGGACGCGTCGTGCCGCTGCAGGTCGGCGTCGTGCAATTCCCGATGCCGACGGCGCGGCGCTGCTACCATCTGGGGCGGGCGTTGCGGCGGGCGATCGAAAGTTACGAAGAAGACCTCAAGGTGGTCATCGTCGCCACGGGCGGGCTCTCGCATCAGGTGCATGGCGAACGGGCCGGCTTCAATAATACCGAATGGGATGCGCTCTTTCTGGAGTTGATCGAAAAGGACCCGGTCCGGTTGACCGAATTGACGCACGCCGATTACGCGCGGCTGGGGGGTCTGGAGAGCGCCGAAGTAATCATGTGGCTGGTGATGCGCGGCGCCCTCTCGGCGCAGGTCGGCAAGGTGCATCAATCGTACTACCTGCCGACGATGACCGGTCTGGCGACGGCAATCTATGAAGATCAATCGGTCGCCACCCAGATCGATAGCGGCAAAATCTATCGCCAACAGATTCGGCGACAGACCGCCGGGATTGAAGAGTTGACCGGCACCTATCTCTTCACGCTCGAGCGCAGCGTGCGTGCTTACCGCCTCAACAAATTCCTGCACGAGTTGATTCATCCAGCCTTTCGCCGGCGTTTCCTGCAGGAGCCGGAAAGCCTGTTCCGCGAATATCAGTTGACCGTTGATGAGTCCGCGATGATCGAGCGGCGCGATTGGCGAGAGTTGATTCAGTACGGCGCCAGTTTCTTTCTGCTCGAAAAACTGGGGGCCGTCAGCGGAGTGTCGAACCTGCACATCTATGCGGCCATGCGGGGCGAAACGCTGGAAGACTTTCTCAAGACCCGCAACGCCCCGGGCGCGCTCTATTCAGTGGCGGCCAGGCCCAAACCGGAATAACCGCGATTTGGTATACAGACCGCGGAACACGCGGAACACGCTAAACGGGTTTGACTTCGCGTATTCCGCGTATTCCGCGGTTTAAAATCCAAATTCAGGAGACCTACTTTTCAAAGTACTCATGGCGATCTCGACGATCGTCGTTACAATCTCGATGCCCATGCCGCCGGCAGGGGCCGGACTTATCGAGCGGCGCGGTCAGGGTTAAATCCTTGCCGTAATCGCGCACGTGATCGCGCCAGACGGTGTGATAATGAATCTGGGTGGGAAAGACGACTCCGTTCTGGCAGGCAAACTCAATCCAGACACTCGGTCCGTCAATGCGTGCGTAATTCGTGTTGGAGATGAGAAATGAACTCGCGTCACCGGCAACACCGTCGCCGGTGAAAGCGATGTAGGTGTCATCCAGCTCCTTTCGGTAGATGGCCAGGAGATTCGCCGCCACCGTGTCGTCCATGTCCTGCACCCAGGGTTTCATCGCTTCCAGCACCAGCCGTTTCTGCGCACGATTCAAGGTGCCGACGGCGAGGCCCACCTTGGTGGTCGGGAAGGTTCCGTTGCCGCCGTTGCTCTCGCCGGGGCTCATCGTGACATCGCCGAAAGTGGTGGACAGTTTGGCGGCGGCCAACTCCGTCTCATTGAGCGAGGCCAGCATCGACGCCAGCGCGTCGTGCTCTTCCGCGAGCGGCGCGTAGGTCGTGCCGTCAGCAGCGGTAAAGCTGAGCGGCTCCAGCGCTTCAAAGAGCGGCGTGGTTCCGACCACGTGCCCCCGGTTGAAGGCGATGTTCGCGGCATAGTGATGCCCACCGTATTGCAGCATCCAGGCGCCGGTCTTGCTGGGCGTGTTGAGGAAGGCGAGATAATAGAAACCTTCGCCGTAACTGAACCCGCCCGGTCCGCCTCCGGATCCATCTCCGGGTCCACCTCCGGGCCCACCGATGGGTCCGCCTCCGGATCCGCCTCCGGGCCCGCCTCCCGACCCGCTGCTCTGCGCCGTGGCCAGCACCGTATCCGCCAGCCGGATTTGATCGAATTCGTCGGAACCTTCATTGTCCACGGTGCCCGCGGCGGTCTCGATGACCGCCAGCGCCGCGGCCAGTTGTGCCGCCGTCAGCGAACCGAGTTGGACGCCGTTGCGGCAGGTTGCGGCACACGGCAAATTCGACCAACGGCCAGCCAGGGCGGTCGTATAGGGCTGCTCGAGCGTCGCCTGTTGCGTCGAATCGAGCATGGCCCTGAACGCCAGGGCCCGATCCACGACGTCGGAGACGTTGGGGCGCCCGGACCGTGATCTGGCGCTCACATTTTTAACGACGGCCGCCGCCGGCGAGGCGTGATGGCCGGGTGAAGCCTGAACGGTCTTGAACGTGGAGAGAAAATAGGCCGCGCAGGCCAAAGAGAACAGACATGCCGACACCAATAGCAGGTTTTCTCTGATCGAACGATGGTCTTGCATCTATGACTTCTCCTGTAACGACGAAAGGCTTCGTCGCTTGATTGAATGATGAAGGTAAGCAGGCAGCGCCAGTAGGGCCAGCAACAAGATGCCTACCGGGGCGTACTGCGCAATCACTTGCGTTGAGCGATCAATAACATTCGATTGTCCGGAGACCCGGCTCACGATCCAGCCGAGCGCGGCGACGGCGGCCAGGGCGGCGCTGACGACCCGGACCCAGACATAAATCGGCGTGAGGCTGAGCAGAATCAGCCAGGGCACGGTGACCGCCATGACGAAGAGCTGCATCAACTCGATGCCGAGGTTGAACCCGAGGATGCTCAACGCCATCCGGCCGGCGTTCAGTCTCAAATCGGCCAGCACCGTCGCGAACGCCAATCCATGAACCAGACCGAAACCGGCCGCGACGTGAGTCTCCTTGCCGGGAAAGAGCGGGCGGAAGGCGTGCACCGCCGAGACCAGGATCGAAACGGCGATCAACACCTCGACGGGCTGCGGCGGAAGCCGCAACCATCCCAACGCGCCCGCCAGCAGCGTGACGGAATGCCCGACGGTAAAAGCCGTGACGATCTTCAGCAGCCGGGCCAGGCTGTAGCGGCTGCCGCCGAAAGCTCCCCACCGGCGGCCATTCACGAGCAGCGTGGCAGGCAGCAACAACGCCAACAGAAACAACAGATGGTCGGTCCCCTCCTTGATGTGCTGCATGCCCAGTCCGACCATGCCCTTGAAGCCGTCCCACAAACTGCCGGCCCCCAGGTTGATCTCCAGCGGCTCGACCAGCGTGGTTTGCGTGTTCACTTCGATCATGCCGACCTGCTCTTCGGCGGTCTGTCCGCGCTCCCAGTCGTTGTGGATGGAGACCAGGGCCTTGTGGGTGACGACCTGATGCAGAATCACATCGTAGTTGAGCGTGAACTTCCTCGTGCTCGCCCCGACTGGCGGAGTCAGCAGAAGATGAACCAGCACCTCTTGAAACGGGCCGCTCTGCATCTGCTCGGCTCTCTGCACCGCCATCCCCATCACTTCGACCGTCCAGGGACGTCCGTCGGTCGTCGGATGAAGATGACCGATCAGGTAGGCGTTGAGCGGCGCTTGCCAGTCCGGCAACGAGACCTCGGGGTCTTGATTGACGCGATGCCCAAAGGCCAGCTCCAGTTCGCCGAGCGGAAGGTGCAAGTTCATGGCGACCTGATGCGGCGCGAGGTCCAGCACGACCCTCGTCATGGGCTGAGGGTGTGCATCCGCCCGCGGCGACACAACTCCCGACGCCAAGAGCAAGAAGGCCATCAGCCAGCGCCGGCCCGCGACCCAAACATTCCTCTGCATTGATCTCCCCATTTTTATCGGTCATCCAGCGTCGCGCCGGCCTTCAGGCCGCAGCTCTCTTTCCGGGCTGGTCTTTAAAAGAACCTCCGCTGCTGGAATTTCCAGGCTCGATGGCGGCCGCGAGCGCCGCAATCGATGGTTGAAAGTAAATTGTTGGTGAGCGTGATTCGCAATTTAGCGGTGCGGGGCCGACGCGTCCAATACTTTATTGCTCTTGCGGTGATAACCGGCAAGTCTCAGGCGCTTTTGAATCGCCGCGCATCCTCGTAGCCAGGCCTTCCGCTTTCTGCTATCTTGTCGCCGCACGTCGGCGACTGGGAGAGTAGACTCCTGACCGAAGATTGTTGAGTTCCCCGGAGGGACATGGAACTGCGTCATCTGAGATATTTCGTGGCCATTGCCGAAGAATTGAATTTCCGGCGTGCGTCCAAGATCGTCCACATCGCACAGCCGGCGCTCAGCCAGCAGATCAAACAGTTGGAAGACGAGCTCGGCGTCGCGCTCTTCGTCCGGAGCCATCACAAAGTGGAGTTGACGGCGGCGGGCAGGACCTTCTACGCCAGCGCGCAAATGATCTTGAAGGAGGCCCGACAGGCGGTCGCCGACGCCCGGGCGGTGGAACAGGGCGAAGCCGGGAGGATCACCGTGGCATTTGTCAGTTCGGCGGCCATCAGCGTGCTGCCGTCGCTGCTCACCTTCATTCGCGTGCAATTGCCGCGAGCCGAGGTGGAGTTGAAAGAACTGGCGCCGGGCGAACAGATCGACGCGCTGTATCACCACAAGCTCGATCTGGGGATCTTCCACGCCCAGTTGGAAGACGCCGCGTTCGAGACCGCCGTCATGGCTCGCGAGGCATTGATCGTCGCCCTGCCCGGCGCCAATCGATTCGCCAAGAACCGGTCGATCGATCTGCACGAAATCGCCGGCGAGACCATCATCATCCCGGCGCGGCACGCGACGCCGGGGTATTTTGAACGGGCCCGCGCGGCGTTTCAGGCGGCGGGCGTGTTGCCGGAGCGCATCTATCACACCAGCCTGCTGCAGACCGGTCTGTTGCTGGTGGGCGCGGGGCTGGGCATCTCGCTGGTGCCGGAATCCTTTCGGCGCATCAAGGTGCAGGGCGTGGTCTATCGCCCGCTGGCAAATGGGTCCCCCACCATCGATTTAATCGCCGCCTGGCGGCGTGACAACAACTCTCCCCTGCTCGCACGCCTGGCCAATGAGATCCGGGCACACAGCGCCACCCTGCTCACGGCGTAATGGAAGGGCCGAAGCGCGAGTCTTCACATCGATTTATCATTAATTTTACTCCGATTTAACTTCTTAACTATAGGCTAATCGAGTGACCGGGTTCCCAACGCCGGGCACGTTTTTATTGGAAAGATTGATAGACGACGGTAGGCTGCTTTACTGGGATTTTAAAATAGATAAAGAAGATGACGGCAGTTGGCATCCGGAGCTGAGTCTCTCTCAGCTCCCGGTCTCCTTTTCAATTGGGGGAAAGATGAACAGCCTGACTGAACCTGGATTGAAGCAGCTCCGCGACAATGTCATGCTCATCGGCGGCGAGGTTGGCCGCTCAGTGGAACGCGCGATGCAGGCGCTGATCTCACGCGACTCCCTGCTGGCCGAGCAGGTGCTCAC
>DATEFT010000828.1:0-6133 GCA_035280505.1 Blastocatellia bacterium
GTGAGCACCTCGGCGATCATCAATGCCATCACGCCGGCGAGCACGGCCGTGGTGGCGGCCTTCTGGATCAAGGACCCCCTCACGCCGCGGAAGCTGGTGGGGCTGCTGCTCGGGATGTGCGGAGTCGTGGTGTTGGTCGGATGGAATCCGCTGCCTCTCGGTCAGCCGACGATCGTCGCGGCGCTGCAGGCGATCGCCGCCACCGTGCTCTATGGATTCGGCACGGTCTATGTTCGAGTGCGGTTTAAGGACGACACGCCGATGGCGCTGGCCATCGCGCAGATCTTCGGAGCCATGGTTCTCCAACTCCCGCTGGCCGCGTTTCAACCCCGGCCGGCGCCGACTCTCGCGGCTACCCTGAGCCTGATCTGCCTCGCGGTCATCTGTACCAGCCTGGCTTACCTCATCTACTTTCGATTGGTCGCCAATATCGGTCCGGCGCGAACCTCCACGGTGACCTTTCTGGTACCTTTCTTCAGCGTGATCTGGGCCGTCCTGCTGCTGGGTGAGCGGCCGACGCCCGGAATCCTCGCGGGTATGGCGCTGATCATGTCATCGATCACCCTGGTTACCGGGCTGCAACTGCGCCGCCGCTGACTGCCGGCGCGCGCGCACCGGCGCGCGTCATTTCCCCCGGCTGTTATTTTTGAAGACAGCGATCTACAGGTAATTCTGCTTAATTCTGTCCAGCCTGTTTATTCTATGCATTTTATCAGCCTTCCGGGATAGCAAATCTCCAACCTGCGTCGATCTGTTCAAGCTGTTCTGTTTTGTTTTTGGGAAATTTTTGGGAAATTTCCTAACCGCTGTCGATCGGACTGCTTCCCTATCTCAATCGCCAATCATTATGCCGAAGAAGAAGTATAGGCTGATCACATCGGGCCGTTGATCGGTCTGACTGGTGTGGTGGGTAAGCTGAATCTGCGAATCGATCAATGCGTCTAGCCTGGCGTCGGCATGGACCTGCCTCTCTTCCGTATCGTCGAGCCCGCCATCCGTGACGGTGGCGGTATCCGTTCAGCAGAATGACGAAAGCCTCCTCAGAACCGATAGACATTTCTTGATAATCGAGCTAGCCTCTGCCGATCACTTAACTCAAAGTCCGTGCCGAGAGGAATTTATGTTTAGAGTCACTCTTCTAATTCTCCTGTTTGTGGCGGTGACCATTCCTTACGCGCCGCCGAGATCGCCCCTGACGGCTATCAGCCGTGACTATGTGATTCGAACTGATCGAGTCGACTACCTCGCCAAGTTTGAGAGAACGATCGATAAATACCCCATCTATGGTTTCACGGTGATTACTGAATTTCCGAATTGCACGCCAGTGCCAATCTACCTGGAAGGTTGCCGCCCTGATATTCTCTATCCGATCTATAGTGTTGGCTTGGTTGGGGCAACGGAAGGAAAATATTCCGCCTACAACCCGGCTTGGGCCTGTGTCGGTGGTGTGGTTAAGGTCGTGCAGCCGTGGGAGACTCGCGTCGAAAGACTTCATCTCCAAGGGCCTTCTGGCTGGAGTCAGAAGGATGGGATTGGCGGCCAGGTGTTCGAGGGACAGCTCTACATTGACTACTCGGGTTATCGGTCCAATTTGTTCACAGTGAAGCTCCAGCCACCAGTCGAAAGAGAAAAACACCGAGATCCCAAGTGAACGGCTACCGGTGGCGAATTGGGTCAACTATTCGATCGCTGGCGCGACCCGCTGAAACGATTCCTTAAACGACTCCTCGAGGCGGGCCAACCCGCTCTTTCGTCGCTGACCTCCGGGCCGACTTCCGGCCAGCGCGCAGCGCACATTCTTCCCTAATTTCCGGCTTCGTCTGGATCTGTGGTGTCATTGGTTGTGGTGACATCGTTGTCTTCGGCGTTGTCCCCCAGCGCCACCCCGCCGCGATCCGCTTTGATGGAGCGGTTATCCGTTGATTGATCGAAAGTGCTGTCGGAGGTCTGTGCGTTCGGACCGACAGATCCCGCTTGACCGCTGATGTTGTAGACGTCGCCGACTTGCTGTCAATAATCGCCCAATATTGGCTCTCCCGCACTTTCGATGACGAGGGATGATTGCCAGAACTAGAAGACTGACTCCAAGCGATTTATCTCTTTGATGATCGCTCATTCAACGGCGTTCTAATTTCTAATCATCAGAATTGCGGGAGAGCAAAGAATTACAGGCACTCTTCAAATAAATTTTCCCCCACGGTGAGATTGTTTCGACTCCGGTCACACCTTGATTTCAGGTCCATCATTTGTACGTTCAAAAAGCGGAACGTACAAATCGGACAAAGGAAGAAGTTGATCAAATTATTTGCTGGCTGACGGGCTATGGCCAAGCCTGATAAAAAATTCAGCCAACGGCAACATCAGCGCAAGTCCAGCAACTTCTCCTGATAAGAGTCAGAATTTCAGAAGGAGCCGTTCAATATGTTCACTGTAAAGTTAAAATCTCTCTTAGCCTGTCTCTTGCTGCTAGTTCTATCCACAAGCCTGGGCAACTCGGGACAGGTGAGGGCGCAGGGCCTCGATAATCCGCTGCCGCTCAAACTTGGCGAAACAAATAAACTAGATCTCTTTGAGAACGAAGAAAGTCATCTCAAGATTTCGCTGCCGGCCGGCCGGTTCAAGATAATATTAGATACACGTAGGAGTGATTGGAAGCGCGGGGGCCTGTTCGGCCAACTGTCGATCCTCAACAGCAGTGGAGTCGTCGAGAAACCCAACGTCATCAGGATAAACGTAGAGGACATCGTCGATCGCGGATCCTATGGATTCAGCCTTAAGTCGCCGTCGACGTTCATTCTCAAACTGACAAATTATCGATGGCGACAGATGTTCTGGTTGACGGTCCTGAAAGAACCCCTCCAGAGTTTTCTCCCTCTCGTCGGCGAAATAACCCCGAAGCCGCTCACGCTTGGCCAGACCGAATCGGGAACGCTCGATCGGAACGAGTACATCTTCTACACCACAAAAGTGAGGAGGGGAGATTACAACGTAGCTCTCGACTTAGCCACAACTTCGGGGCGGAGTGCCGAAGTCTATGGCGACTTCTATACTTTCGATTCAGACGGCGCAAATAGGGATAAGTTATTTAGCATAATCGAGAGCAGCGCCAAAATTGTACGCAAGACCGGCACGTTCGCCGCTCGCGGTGAGTCGATGATGATTTTTAAAGTTTGCAACTATAAAATTACGCAAGTTAATTACAAGCTGATCATCAAGCGCGCGGAACTGGAAGGTGGTGGTAAGGAATAGGGTGTGGCTCTCTTTCCACGACGGAATACCATTGAAATATAGAGGAATTGGCGATAAGCCGATCGTAAAGCGGCCCCTTCATGTTTAGATATGAATCTCAAACAGACATATCCCAACGAGAAGGAGGGCCGCCGTAGTGGCAGTTGTCAACGAGAGCCCAATTCAGAGTAGCGAAATCAGGTTTGCCCCGCTGAGGTTTGCTCCGCTGAGGCTTATCCCTCTGAGGTCTCCCCCGCCGAGGTTTGCCTCATTGAGGTTCGGCCGTACATCACGGCTACTCAGCCGCCACTCGTTCCACTTCTCTATGCCTTGCTTAAGTATTTGCAGGTGTTTCGGATTTGCCATAATCTTCGACTCCTGAGGCTAAGATTGGGGAGTGGAAAGTATAGCCGAACGGCCGGTTCAGTTGGTGATTTTCTGGTCCGGTCGTCGGATTATCGAATCGGCGTGTTTCCGTATCTCTGCGGGTGGCGCACCGCGAGCCTTCGGCAAATTCGCAGTAGACAGATCGTAACATAGCTGTTCGGTAGTCTTTTCCAGACTTCTCACAACTTCCTTCAGGGTTGCTTCAGATATTCATATTCGACCTGAAAGCCCATCGTCACCGACTTGTGGGAGATAATCGAGAACTTGTTACTGACGATCAGATTGAACTTGCCCGGCGGCAGCGGGACGGAGACGGTATCGGTAGTGAGTTGTCCGGATGAGTACCAGCTACGGAATTCGTGATCGTTGCCGTAATTGATCAGGCCATCGTCATTGGTGATGACCACCTCGACATCGTTGCCCTGACCGCCTTGCGCCGAATACTTTCCGGTGAGTCGGGCCTGGCGCCACTCCGATTCGATCTCAAAAGGGAACGAGTAGAACTGGCCGGGCGGGATCGCCAGACTGTCGCCTCCCACTTTGCGGCTGTCCGAGGCCCAATAGGGCGTGGGTGAGGGCGCGGCGGTCGGCGCCGGCGCCGGTTCCGCGATCGATTGGAGCGCCTGCCCAGAGGTGGCCGTCTCGCGCACCTGGCGTCTCTTCGCCTCGATGATCAACCCCGACGCGATCACTCCGCCGACGATCAGGGTCAGGACCATCGCCCAGATGATCCGCGAGACTCTTCTCGGCGCGACCAGTTCTTCCGGCTCGACTCTATTGTGAGGTTCGGTTGACGGCATGTGCGTTCCGCACTTGAAGCAGAAGACCGATTCAGAGGGGATTTTGATTCCGCATTTGAGGCAATACATCGAAGAGACCTGCGATATTGAATTTAAGGTACCTGGTTTGAGCCCGCGCCTCATCCGCCCCATCCGCGCGATGAATGGCCGCTCACAATCGCAACCTCGAATCCTACTCTAAAACGTGCTCTCGGTTCTACCCCCGGGTACTTTCGGATGAACCGCCCCGGGATTGGAGCGAGAGGAGCAGCACCGGCGCTGGCGAGTGAGTGAGGAACGAACGGAGCAAGGGGCTGTGCCGAGTAGGGGCGATTATTTCTCTTCGTCGTCCGTGAGGCGTGTCTGTTTGAAGTCGCTGCCGTGGGTCTGAGCGTTCGGACCGACAGCACCTCTACCCGCGTAAAAATTTTGATGAACCATGGCAGACAACTCGAAGAGCCGCCAACGTTCCAGGCTTCTGGTTTCGCTGGCTTAGATCCGAGGCGGCGAGCCGGTGGGCCGAGGCCGGCGCTTCACCCTATGACATCGCCTATCTGCCAGGCCATACCAACGGCCTGCCGGGCTTCGGTGCCATCACGCAGATGTCAATGATCTACGTTGTCCCAGAGCTCGAACGGATGCGCGCGATTATGGAGCGAGCGAGCGCGGGAGAAATTGGGGCAAATTTGGCGCAAAAAGAGACGGACAGGCCGCAGAAAATACATGCTAAGTAGTTATCTGAACCGCGCTTACGCGCGCCTGGCACGGATCATGCCGATGTCATTTTTGAGAACACGGTGTATCGATTTTTCGACCTTGATGGTTATTTCACATAACCGCGGACCGGATTCGGTACCATCTGCCGGATTTTCTACCGCGATCCAGCTCTAAATAGGTTTGATACCTCCGCACTAACCACGATTCGAATTAGTGGACTGTTATTTGCGTTAACTAAGCATGGGTTGTCCGCTTGTATCGAGGCTGTACACCTGCAGCAAGGTTGCTGCAAGAGTCAGACAGCCTATGCTATTACCATATGCAACTGTGAGGAGGGTGGAAGATGTTAGCAGTATTAGGCTGGATCATATTTGGTTTGATTGTGGGTGTGATCGCGAAGGCTGTCATGCCCGGCCGGGATCCCGGCGGCGCGATCGTGACCATCGTGCTCGGCATCATCGGAGCGATTATCGGGGGCTTCATCGGGCGCGAACTGCTGGGTTATGACCGTTATGTGGGCTCGGGCGGCATCGGCGAACCGGGGTTCGTGATGAGCCTGGTCTTGTCGGTCGTCGGAGCCGTGATTCTGCTGGCCGCGTATCGGCTCATCAAAGGCCGCAGCCTGCAGACTTAAGAAGGAGAGCTCTCCGGTGATGATGATTGACACCGGACCTGTGACTTTCCGATAGGATGGAGGGAGAGCGCGAGGCGCGCGAACCGGAATCTTGCGAGCAGCGATCCGGTTTGGCGCGCCTTACGTTTTAGATGCAAACCGCGAAAGACGCGAGAATACTCAATTTCGCGTCTTTCGCGTCTTTCGCGGTTTGAGACTCAAATCTCAAATAACTTGATTTCCAAAGTACTGAGTACTTTGCTAACCAAGTTGTTTGACTTGTAGCGCGCGGAGCGCGCGAAAGAGTAAAGCCTGGGGGTGGAGTGAGGCGGAGCCGAACGGAACCCCAGGTCCCGCCAACGATGGGCCTGAGCCCGTGAAACGGGCGGCAGATCATGGGCTGTCGCCC
>DATEFT010000829.1:0-5603 GCA_035280505.1 Blastocatellia bacterium
AATGATAGACATCCACCTCCTGGGTATGGCGCGTCATCGCCTCGGCCATCCGAAAGATGTCGGCTCTTCCCGTCCGCAGGAAACTGTACCAGAGCCAGAGGTCCGGCATCAGCTCGGCGTTGGCCCAGGCGTAGCCCCCGACGTCGTAACGCCAGTTATGGCGCGTCGAGTCGTATGAGTGCATGACGTCGCCGTAGTCCCAGAAGCCGTACCATCGCCGTTGTTCAACCTGTCCCTGGTAGAACGTCAGCGCGCGGTCGAGCTGGTCTTCGATCGATCTCTTGCCCGGCGTCGAGCGGTCGGGCAGGCTCCAGACGCCGAAGACCGGGATGGAGTGATAGTAGTCCGGCGTGCAGACCAGGCGCGGCGTCTGCGCCGTCGCCTGCGTCTGTCTCCACAAATTGTCGTTCGGGGGCGTTTCGGCAAAGGCCTGCAGCGTCAGTTCGCTGGTTCGCGCCACGCCGGTCGCCGTGCTGAAACCGGGCGTGATGTCTTCATAGGAGGCATCGAGCCCATGCTCCTTCTCGCTGTAGTGGCGGAGGTCCATCGCCGGCGCGTCGGGCGACCAGAGCCACAGCGTCAACTCGGCCGCGTCGGTCGAAGCCTTCTGAACCTCGAGCGCGGTCGGCGCGAGCTGCCAGAAATTTTTCATCCCGACCGCCAACCCGCCGGAGGTGTCTCCGATGAAGGCCGTGCCCAGCGCGCGTTTGCCGGCGGCGGCCTGAATCCAACTGCTGCGGGCGCCGGTTCGCTTCTGCACGATGAAGGAGTCGGCGGAGGATTGCGTCAGTTTGAATCCGTCCCAGACGGCCATCTTCTCGGTCCTCGCCCGGTCGTTCAGTTGATCGAGGTTGGGGATGGGCTGCCCGGCGATCTGCCTGGCGTAGAGGTCCTGAGAGAAGACGTTCCTGGTCGGGAGCAGTCGTAAAGGCTCGGCCAGGAGCCCCGACTCCCCGGCCAGCCGGAGATGCCGGTTGTGGACCTGCTCGCGCATCGGGACGGAGAATCGCACGCCCAGGCCCTTGATGAAGTCCCGCTCCTGATCGCCGTCGAAGACGAACGAGTGGACGAGCCGCGCCGAATCGAGGCCGGCGAAGAAGTAGAGGCGCAACGTAAACGGCAGCCAGGCTCTCGTGGATCCGGCGGCCTGGTGCATCCCTTCGATCTTGACCACGGCCCGCACCGGACCGGACTGTTCGAGCGTGACCTTGTCGATCCGGCCGGCGAACCGCTCTTCGCGCAGCACTCCGCCCGACTCATACTCCGCGCGGTCCTCGCGGATCAGGACGAGTTGGCCGTCGCGCGCAACCTCGCGCCCGCCGACTCTGAGCGAGGTCAGAAAGGCCGGGCCGCGGGCCGGAATGCGGCATTGCATCGCACCCGTATCGATCTCGATGCCGTCCGCGCTTTGGGCCGCCCGGATCACGGTCGGCGGCGCGGCCGGATTGCCCGGCGCGAGCGTCAACGGCCCGGAGAGATCCGGGGCCGCGCTGATCGCCTGGCCCGTCCATTTGAGCGAGCCGTCGGGCCAGTAGGCCAGCGGCCAGGTCTGCACCGGCACGCTTCTTCCGTCCCCGGTCGTCAGGGCCAGCGGCGTGTTATTTCGCAACGCGCCTTGGGGCCAGGGCACGCCGAAGCTGACGCCCTGTCTGGACGGCGGCGCGGCGCCGTCGAGCCACTTGAGCGTGACGGCGCCCGGTTGCGGTCGAACCATCGGCGGTTCGACATTGGCGGGCCGGAAGAAGGCGGCCGCAGCGGGACCGGCGTAGAGCTGGCCGGCCAACACTAACCAGAGCAGAGATGTTTTTCGCATGTGAGTATTCTGTTGTCGAAATTTCGCGTGTTTCGCGTGTTCCGCGGTTTGAATCTCAAATCTCAAATCTTCTTGCCGAGTGGAGCCCACTCGCCCGATTGAATGAAGCTGGCCCAATAGTATGGATGCCGCCTCTTCGGATTCTTGAGCATCTGCAATTGCACCCGTCTCAGCGCTTCGCCACGCCCTTGCCCCTGCTTCAATCCGCCGTAGTAGTCCACCATGAGATCCCGTGTGGCCTCGTCCGAGACGGCCCAGAGGCTCATGACCTGCGTCTCCGATCCGGCCAGCACCAGGGCGCGGCGCAGGCCGTGGACTCCGTCTCCGTTCCTGACCTCGCCCACTCCGGTATCACACGCCGAGAGGACCACCAGCTTCGTCCCCCACAGATTGAGCCCGGTCACCTCGAGCGCCGTCAGAATTCCGTTATCTTCCGCCTGGTCCTCGTTGGCTCCGGCCAGTGCCAGCCCCGAGCGCAGCAGCGGGCTCTCGACGCGGATGCCGAGCCGCTGCAATTGTTTCAGCAGACGACTGTTATTGTCCGCGGCGGGCCGGCTGCCCGCATCCAGGCTCTTCAGAAAGAAGCCGTGAGTCGCAATGTGCAACAGCTCCGGCCCGCGGACCTGGAGCAACGCCGCTTTGTTCGCCCGGCGTCTGGTCAACAGGGTCGCATCGGGCAACAACGCGCGGAGGGCCTCTCCTTCCTCTGCGGTATAGGGCAGCGCCGTAAAGTAGAATTGCCGGAAGATCGGTCCCGTCGTTCGTCTCTTCGAGAGCCGTATGGTTTGAGGCCGGGGCCGGCCTCCAAAGTCGGGGGCCGCCATCACGAGCGGCCCGCTCTGACTATCCCGGGCGACCTGCAGGCGCAGCAGATCGCGGCCGCTGGTCAGATAGCCGATCGAGTAACGCTCGATCAGGTATCGGCCTCGCTTGTCCACGAGCGCGGCGAAGGGGATCAGGTTGAGCGATCCTTCCGGCGAAATGAGCAACTGTTCCGCATCCGCGATCAGCGGGCGAAGGGGTTGAAAGAGCTTCCGAAAGACGACGCGAGCCAGGCTCTTGACATCTTTCCGCTGCGGGTCGCGCTGCGCCTCGCGCAGACTGACGAGAGCCTGATCGATGATCTTCGCCTCGCCCAGTTCTTTCCACTGCACCTCTCCCCGCCGGCGCACCACATAGGCCACGTAGTGGGGCGGGCCGTAGGCCTCTTCATCTGTTGCGGCTGTGGCGTCGAACGGGCGATAGGTCGCGAACTCGATCAGCGCCGCTCCGGCCGGGATCGCCGCCCGCACCGCTTCGAGCGTGAGCGGGAGAGCTTGGGCGCGAAATTCACTGCTCTTGTGGCCGATCTCGGCCTCCAGTTTCTCCGCCAGCTCTTCAAACGACTTGATCCGGTTCTGATACTGTTCGGTGCTCGCGCCCTGCGGCCCGTCGAGGACGAACCTGGCGAGCTGCAGGCGGGCTTCGGTCAATCGATCGAGTAACGCCCGGTCTTGAGGCTCGAACCGGCTGCGCAGCGCGTTGAGGTTTTCGGAGGTGGCGTCGAGCGCCCGCCCCTTGCGTTGCAGGATCAGGGTCACGGCCAGGTCGCGCGCCTTCGGATCCTCGGGGGCATAGCGGGCATGCAATGAGAGGATCCGGTCGAATTGCTTGGAGAAGGTGTCGAGATAGGCCAGTTTCTGCCGCTCGGACCCGGAGCTCAGGTTGAGCGCGAGATTGCGTTCGATGATGGCACTGGCCTGCGACTGCAGCGCGACGGCCCGGGACGGATTGCCGGTGGCGATCTCCAGCACGGCCTGGTTGTCGAGGGTCTCGGCATAATCGAGATGCTCCGTCCCCAGGCTCTTCTCCAGAATGGCGAGCGACCGCTGATAGAGCGGCGCGGCCTTCGCGTATTCTCTCCGGTCGCGGTGGAGATTGGCCAGATTGTTGAGAGAATCGGCGATCAGGTGATGATCCGGCTCCAGCTTCTTCTCCCTGATGGCCAGCGATCGTCGATAGAGCTCCTCCGCCCGCTGATAGTCGCCCCGGTCACGATAGAGGATCGCGAGATTGCCGAGATAGCCGGCGAAAGTGGGGTGTTCCGGCCCCAGCGTCTTCTCGATGAGCGACAGGGCCCGTTGATAGAACGGTTCGGCCTTCGCATATTCGCCCTTTTTGTGATACAGGATGGCCAGGCTATTGAGAGGTCTCGAGAGGTTGAGATGATCCGGTCCCAGCTTCTGTTCGGTGATCTGCAGCACCTGTCGATAGTGGCTCTCGGCCTTCACATAGTCGCCTCTGCGAAGATAGAGAATGGCGAGATTGTTGAGCGACCCCGCCACGCTGAGATGATCCGGTCCCAGGGCCTGCTCCTTGATCTTCAGCGCCCGTTGATAGAGCGTTTCGGCCTTTGCGTAGTCGCCTCCCTCGCGATAGATGTCGGCCAGCGCGTTCAGAGACTGCGCCACGTCGAGGTGTTCCGGTTCCAGGGCCCGCTCCCTGATCTCCAATGAACGGAGAGCGAATCCCTCCGCGCTTTTACTGTCGCCTTTATCGGAGTAGAGGGCCGTCAAACTGTCGAAGACGAGCGCGACATCCGGATGATCCGGTCCCAGGGCCTTCTCCATCGTCGACCGAGCCTGCTGAAGCAGTTCGTCGGCCTGTCGATAGTTGCCCTGGTAATAGTAGAGATTGGCCAGACTGCGGGTCGCGAGCGCGACCTCGCGGTGATCCGGTCCCAGCACTCTTTGGCGAGTCGCGATCACCCGCCCCACCGATCGAATCGCGTCATCGTATTTACCCGCCCGTTGCAGTTTATCGGACTCCTCATACTGCGCGCGCGCTTCGTCCAGGGCCCGGTCGTCGTCCGTGGCGGCGCGCAACTGTTCGACCCGAAGCTCATAACTTCCGGCCGCCGCTCCCTTCTGGGTGGATTGCACCTGCAACCGGTAATCGCCCTCGGTCTCGGCCACCAGCGAGACCGCTTCTGGCCCCCGGAGCCGCCGCTCGGAGTCGAACTGCCAATTCCGGTCGCCCGCGGGGCTCGACACCTGCACCGACAGATCGACGCCGTTCTGATCGACGATCACTTTCAGAAACTGACCCGCCTTCAACCTGATCTGATAGGTGTGCTGCTGCCCGGCGGTCAGCTCGCGCCGGATCGACCGGCCCGGCTCGAGCGTGCGGACGTCTTGCCCGTCACCGGTTACTTCGTTCGTCCCGCGAGACTGCTGATTGATTTGATGAATCGGATCGTGGGCGCGTCCGAAAGCCTGTGGCCATGCTCCGAGAGCCGACAGACCACAGCACAAACAGAGCATCCAGAGCCTGCTGAGCCCGGATTGGAGACTGCCCGGAGCAACCTCGGTCAGACCTAAAAGTGAAAACCTCGCTGAATTGTTCCTCTCGCCATGCCATTCCCGTCCATCTGAAACTGAGTGAGGTTCGCGGTCACGAGTCATGGCTTTACCTCAAATCTTAATCTGTTGGCTTTTTCGAGGGGAGATTGTAAAGCATCTTTAAGTAAATTGCAGGCCGACGGCATGGGCTTCCACCATCGCCGAGGTCCAGCTCTTGATCACCTTGCGCCGTGAGGATTGGGGCATCAGGCAACACAAATGTGGAATTTTGCCCCATGGTCTGATTCTTAACTCCTCGATTCAGAGGGCAGGTCGCCCTTCGCGATCCATCGCTACCGTCCAATCGTGAGTTGCTTATGGATTAATCGCGGCCTTTTAGTCTCCGGATCGGCGGCAGTGGACTGAATCTTGCGTGGCATCCGGCTATTGATGGTCTCCGCTATCTTATT
>DATEFT010000830.1:0-12735 GCA_035280505.1 Blastocatellia bacterium
CTCACCGCTTCAGCACCATCAAACAGGCCGACCGGATTCTGGTCTTTGAACAAGGAGTCCTGGTCGAACAGGGCTCGCATCAAGAGCTGCTCGATGCGCACGGCCTCTATGCCTACTTGTGGCAAAAGCAGTTGCCGTGAAAAGGACGAGGAGCGCGCTCTCTCCTCCGGCTTTCAAAATAATGGCTGCGCCCGAGCCGAGATTAAAATCAGCTAAGCGGCAATATCGCCCGCCATTAGGTGTCTTCTGCTCATGGATAGTATTGAAGTTCGCCGGGACCGGATCAGAATCGTCGGATCCGACGCGGCGGTTACAGCCTGGCCAGGCGATCAACTCTCTACAAAAGGAGAAAAGCATGACAGTCAAAATTGAAGATCTCGATCAGAAAGAGACGTTCCTCACTCCAGAAGACGAGCGTCTGATCTATGGCGGTGGCGGGGTGACTTCCACCAACACTTCCGGAAGTGGAAGTGGAAGCGACGATTGCCTGGAAGACGACACTGTGGGCCCTGAACTCCAATAGGCAGTCGGAGCTTCAGGCCACATAACCCGGAGTGAAGCCTCACCCCAGGTCCCCGCCAGCCTTGAGGCTGGTTCTGAAAAGGCCTGTTCATCCCCGTTCCGAGTCCTATTCAGAGCCCGGAAAGAGGATGAGGGGCTTCACTCCGGACCTGATTTCGAGCGCCCGTTGAAGCCCGGTCGAGAGATCGACGCTGCCCGGGCCGTCTGTGAGCGCTGATCGAGACCTATGAGCAAAGAAAAGTTTCCTTTGGAGAGTGTGATCGCAGGTGTGGACTTTCTGCAGGAGGCCGCGCTCTCGCCGGACCGCGCGGAAGAGTTGAGACGGAATCTCCAACAAGTCTCTTCGCCGGATCCGCAGACTAAAATTCGAGTCGTCAGAAAGCATGATTCCGGGACCGGTCAGGACGATTGGGTCGTCTTACTACAACATGCCGAACTGGGAACGCTGCTGATGACTTTGGGGCCCCGGCGGCCGGGCGTCTGGATGGTGCATGATGCCCCGCACGTCTTCTCGAATAACCTGGTCCTGGTCGACGGCGAGCCGGTGACGTTCAATACCCTGGTCGGACTGCTCGAATTCGTCTGGAGCGATCAGAGCCTGATCAAGCAGATTCTACGGCAGGGAATCTTTTACCGCGAACTGGGAAGGCTTCAGTTGTCGGTCAGCGATCAAGAGATCCAGGAGGCCGTCGATGCCTGGCGCCGGCAGACCGGGCTCCACGGTGCCCGGGAGATGAGGCAGTGGATGGAAGAGAACATGGTCCCGGAATATAAACTACGCTTGATCGGCCGCGACCTGGCTCTCCGTCGCAAACTGGAGCTGTCATTGGTTCCCGATCAAGAGGTCGATAAGTACCTGAATGAAATCGGGCCGATCACGAAAACCTGGGCCTGCAAGGCGGTCTTCGTCCGGCGCGAAGCCGCGGAAGAGATGCAATCGAAACGGCCCGATAACCTGGAGTCCTGGATCGCCGACGCGATGGCGATCCGGGACTTCGACTTTCTGGAACGTCTGAGATTACGAGACGATCTCTCCGGGCCATATCAATCGGTAGTCGAGGCCGGGGTGGGCTCGGTGGTCGGGCCATTTCGCGAATTCCGGGGATGGTCGTCGATCTATGTCGATCGCCGCGACGAATGCGCCCCCACGCCACAGGAGTATGAAGAGACCCGGCGACTCCTCTTCAACCGGCTGGTCGATGAGCAGGTGAAGCAGGCGGACATTCAATGGCTGTGGGGCGATGTCAATCGTTTTCAAAACAGGGATTCGCGGAAAGGAGCCGGAAGAGATTGATGAATCATCAGACCGCTTCCGCCAGGCTCAGTCCGGTCCCGGGGCCGTCGCCCCTGGATGTTCTGATTCTGGCCTCGCCGTTGGATACGCATGCCAGGACCGGATCTCTCAAGTTGATCGAGCGTGGACTGACGGTCTTGATCGTCGATTTTGCGGACTTTCCGGAACGGGCCGGCCTCAGCGTCCGGCACGATGATCGAGGTTCCCAGACCTTGCTCGAGTACGAGGGGCGGACCTATCTGCTCAACGGTCTGCGCTCGATCTGGTTGAGAAAAATCGGAATTTCGGAGGCGCGCCCCGGTAACGGCCTCTACGGCGCCTGGGCGCGTCAGGAACTCAATCGCTTCATCACCGATGCCCTGGAAAATATCGGCTGCTTCTGGTTCCCCGGTTCGCGGACCTCTCTGATCAGGCTCGAAAGTAAACGCAGCCGGATGCTGTCTCTGGCTCAGAACGCCGGGTTCCGCATCCCGCCGACCCTGACCACGCATCGGATCGAGGATCTGCTCGCTTTTTATGAAGAGCATGAAGGTAACATCGTCGCTAAAAAGTTCTACCAATCCATGCTGCCCGGTTATTACGTGCCGGAGCAGGTCGATCAGCGGGCGCATGTCTGCTTCACCAGGCCGGTGACCATCCTCGATCTGCGGTACCTTCATCATCTGACTGAGGCTCCCGTCATCTTTCAAGTCAAGGTTCCCAAGAAGGTCGAACTGCGGGTGACGGTGGTCGGCCGGAAGATCTTCGCGGCGGCCATCAATTCACAGGATACCCATCGGACCAAGAATGACTGGCGCCATTACGATCACAGCAATACGCAGATCGAGATCTATGAGCTGCCCGAGGAGATCGTTCGGTCCTGTTTGCGACTGGTTGAGGCGATGGGCGTCCGGTACGGCGCCATCGATCTGATCGAGACTCCTGACGGCGAGATCTACTTTCTGGAGATCAACCCGGCCGGGCAGTCACATTGGATCGAGGAACAGACGGGGCTCCCGATCACCGAAGAGATTTGCATGTGGTTGAGCAATCCGGCCGGAACCTGAAGAGAGAGCCGCGAGCCCGGCCGGTTCGCGGCTTCACTTCGTGCCGGTGCGGCCCGCTCACTGGTTGCTTTTGGTCTCTTGCTTGGCGCGCATCTGCCTCATCATCTCCATGTATTTGGTGAGCGGCATCATGCCCATCTCTTTCCGGCGATCCTCCACGTGTTCAGGATCTTCGATCGGACACGGACCATTCGGATCGTCCTTCTCACAAGGGCCGAACTGGGTGCCGTAGACCTGCTTCTTCTTCTCGGCCACCAGGATTCTGTCGGTCAGGTAGGCCACGTGTTCAAGGGTCGCCTCCTTTTTAGCCGCGGCCTCCTTGAGCAACTCCAGACACTTCTTCTGAAACTCCAGCTCCCCATCCGAGTGCTGGACCATCAGGAAGGCGGCCTGGGCTCCGAATGAACCGACCATGGTCTTGCCCGGCCATCCATATTGATTGACGATCTCTTTCATCCGGTTGAAATGGAGATGGGCCACCTCCTTCACCCGGTTGGCCCGTTCTTTGCGCTCGGCATCGTCTTTAGCCTCTCCCAAAACCTTGAGCAGGTCCTGGTCCTCTTTATACATTTTGACCAGTTCGCCGCGCAGTTCCGGATTGAGCCATTTTTCCTGAGGTTTGGGCGATTCCTGGGGCTTTGACGATTCTGATTGGAGTTCCTCCCGGCCGATACCGCCGGCGGCCTGAGGGGCGGGAGACTGAAATAACAGCGCGCAAAAGACTACAAGTGCCAGGTAAAAGGCGCTTCCTGGCGATTCAGCTTTCAACTTTGACAAGATCTCTTTCATTATTAGCTCCGAAGTGGATGGTTATTCGGTACTGCTTTGATGAAACCCGGTAACTGAGCTTAAGCCGACTGACTAACGAGATGATTTATCATATCACAGGTCTTCGGGGCCCCTCCATTGAGCGGCCCGGTGGTCAGTTGACGGTCGTCTTAATCGGGCTCGGTTTTCTTGATCTCATTGAGAAGCAGACGTGGATCGAGAGAGCATATTTCTCCTCATCCAAATTAATCTTTCCATTTTGAACAGCCACCTCGCTCCTATCGCACTGCTAACGTCAGAGCCTGCCACGACAAATTGATCCCATCATATTTCAGCAGCTACCATTTTCGGTGAATGCGCAGCGGCTGTTCCAAGACTGGATTGAAGGGACTGGTATATACACTGTGAGTGAGTAAGCCAAAGAAGCCAATTGAGATCATTCATCGGGAGGCTGTTCGGCCTCCCTTTAGTACTGTGGAAAGTATATTTCTTGAAGTTTTGATTCGGAACCGCGAAAGACGCGAAAGCGGGAAAGCATTTAAATCTGCTGATTGCCCCGTCCTCGTAACATTAGATGCCCTTGATGCGTGCTTTAGGCCACGGTAGATTGTTCTGGACCAAAACTTCGACGGAAAGATTGATGGAGGCATCGGAATGGCTCAGCCACTCGCTCCCAGTGTAGATCGACGGAAGCATCGTTTGTCGGCAGTGCAGATCGGCCTGGTATTGGTCATCGGCTTGCTGCTCGTCTGGATTCAAATAGTCTCTTCGGCATCCCCGGTCGTCCCTGCCGCCGGTCAGTCGACACCGAATCCGGCAAGGCAGGAGGGGCCGCCGGTTCAGCCCCTTGAACCGGACCGACCGATCGAACAGCAATTGGTTGGAGGGCAATCCCATGCTTACCAGCTAACGCTCGCCGCCGGTCAATATGTGAAGTTGACGGTCAATCAGCGTGGCATCAATATAGCAGCGCAGGTGTCAGGGCCGGACGGCAAGCAGATCTTCGAGGTTGACACCGAACTCAGGCCGCACGGGTCCGAGACCGTATCACTGGTGGCCGAGGCCGCAGGCAACTACCGACTGACGGTGCAAGCCAAACAACGGGGAGCGACTGCCGGGCGCTATGAGATTCGGATCGAGGAGTTACGGACGGCAACCGAGAATGACCGCGCTTTGCAGGAAGCGCGTAAGCTGTATGAAGAATCGGTCAAACTGCGAGGCGCGGGGAGATATGCCGAGGCGCAACCGTCGGCTGAGCGGGCGCTGGAGATTCGCCGGAAAGTCCTCGGATCGGAAAGCCCTGAAACGGCTTCCGCTCTCAACAACCTCGCCAACCTCTGCCTGGAGCGAGGCGAGTATGCAAAAGCCGAATCGCTCCATCAACGCGTACTGGCGATCCGGGAGCAGGCCCTGGGGCCGGAACATCCGGAGGTGGCGGCGACTCTCAGCAATCTCGCAATTATCTACCAGAGCAGAGCCGACTATGCGAAAGCCGAGCCTCTCTTGCAACGCGCGCTGGCCATCCAGGAGCGAGCGCTCGGGCCGGAACACCCCAGCACCGCCAGTACGCTCAACAACCTCGCCTACTTCTATCAGGAGAGAGGCGACTATACGAAAGCCGAACCGCTCTACGCGCGCGCGCTGGCCATCCGGGAGCAAGCGCTCGGGCCGGAACACCGCGCCGTCGCCGAGTCTCTCAACAATCTCAGCATCATCTACCAGAGCAGAGGCGACTACGCGAAGGCCGAGCCTCTCTTGCAACGCGCGCTGACGATCAAGGAGCAAGCGTTCGGGCCGGAACACCCCAGCACCGCCAACTCTCTCAACAATCTGGCGATACTCTACAAGGAGCGAGGTGACTACGCGAAAGCCGAACCGCTCTACGCGCGCGCGCTGGCCATCCGGGAGAAAACACTCGGGCCGGAACACGGCACAGTCGCGGATTCTCTCAGCAATCTCGCGCAACTCTCCCGCGAGCGAGGCGAGTATGCGAAGGCCGAGTTGCTCTATCAACGCGCGCTGGCGATCTATGAGAAAGGGCTGGGACCGGAACACCCCAGCACCGCCAATACTCTGAGCGGTCTCGCAATCCTCTACTCCCGCCAAGGCGAGTATGCGAAGGCGGAGCCGTTCTATCAACGCGCGCTGACCATTCAGGAGCAAGCGCTCGGGCCGGAACACCCCAAGGTCGCGGAGTCTCTGAACAACCTGGCGGCGCTATACGCCGCAAAGAGTGAGACCCGCCAGGCCATCACGGTTCAGTCACGCGCCAACGCCGTCAGCGAACGCAACCTGACGCTCAATCTCGGCAGCGGCTCCGAACGCCAAAAACTGGCCTACCTCGCCCTCTTCTCAAGCGAGACCGATTTTACATTCTCGCTCCACCGGCAGGCCGCCCCGAACGACCCATCGGCGCTCGCCCTGGCTTTCACGACCCTGCTTCGCCGAAAAGGACGCGGGCTGGATGCCATGACCGATACCATCGCCAGTTTGCGGCGCCGCGCGGCGCCGGAAGATCAAAGGCTCTTCGATCAACTGGTCGAGGCCCGCTCGCGGTTGGCCACCCTGACGCTCAGAGAGGCCGGCTCGCCCAGACCCGATACCTACCGGACACGGCTCAAGCCGCTGGAAGAGAAGGTTGAGATCTTGGAATCGGAATTGAGCGCCCGCAGCGCCGAGTTTCGCTCGCAATCGCAGCCGGTCACGATCGCCGCCGTTCAGGCCGCGCTCCCCGCCGGCAGCGCCCTGGTCGAGTTTGCCGTCTACACGCCGCAGAATCTACAGACCGGGAAGGTCCAGCCGCCGCGCTACCTCGCCTATCTGCTCGCGGCCCAGGGTCCGCCGCGGTCGGTCGACCTCGGCCCGGCCGCGACGATCGATCGCGCGGTCGCCGTCTGGCGCAAGGCGCTGCGCGATTCGAAACGGACCGACGTCAAACTGCTGGCGCAGGCGGTCGACGAGAAAGTCATGCGACCGATCCGGTCTCTCCTGGGTGAAAGGCCGGGCGAAGCCCGCCGTCTGCTGATTGCGCCCGACGGTTCGCTCAACCTGATTCCCTTTGCCGCCCTGGTCGATCAACAGAATCGGTATCTGGTCGAGCGCTATGCCATCAGCTATCTGACCAGCGGGCGCGACCTGCTGCGGTTGCGGACATCGCCGCCGAACCGGAACGCTCCGCTCATCGTGGCCGACCCTCTCTTCGACAGCGGCGCGACCGTCGCCACGCGAGCCTATCAAAATTCCGGAGACTCGCCGGCCGGCAATCAAGAGGCGAGCCCGCTCAATCCAACCGAGGTCTTTTTCAAACCGCTGCCGGGCACCGGCCGTGAAGCGCTGGCGATCAAGACCGTCCTGCCGGAAGCCTCGATCTTCGTGCGGGAACAGGCGACCGAAGCGGCGCTCAAGCAGTCCAGGGCGCCGAGGTTGTTGCATATCGCGACCCACGGATTCTTCCTCGATGATCAGGAAGCCTCACCGGTCAAGGCGCGGGGAGCTTTCAGCAATGACTCGCTGGGCCTCTCCGACCCACGGCTGAGCAGGTGGGCGGCGAAGATCGAAAACCCGCTGTTGCGGTCCGGATTGGCGCTGGCCGGAGCCAACAAACACGGGAGCGAGCAGCATGATGACGGGGTGCTGACGGCCCTGGAGGCGGCCAGTCTGGATCTGTGGGGCACGAGACTGGTGGTGCTCTCGGCCTGCGACACCGGAGTCGGCGAAGTGAAGAACGGCGAAGGCGTCTATGGTCTCAGACGCGCGCTGGTGCTGGCCGGATCGGAGACTCAGATCATGAGTTTGTGGCCCGTCCTGGATCAGGCAACGAGTAACCTGATGGCCCGTTATTACGGAAGACTGCTGAAAGGGGAAGGACGTGGCGAAGCCTTGCGCCAGATCCAACTGGAGATGCTGAAGGACGGAAAGCTCCGACATCCATACCATTGGGCAAGTTTCATCCAGGTGGGCGAATGGACCAGTCTTGACTGATCGGCTTCATCACTGCCGGACTCATTAAGCTGAGATCCGTTCGACGAACCGAAAGCCCGAATCTGAAATTTTTCTTGTTGATTTTTCTTCGAGGCTTGATGAGGACAGGAGGCGTTCCGATACCTGCCTCCATTCAATGACCCAAATTGAAAGCCCCCCTGACTTCCAAGGAGCACGAGAGCCGCTGGCAAGCAGCCTCCTGATGGCCTTGAGTCCGGGCCCATTGTGCTTGGCAGCCGGTTTGTTCTTCAAAGATCGCGGCGACGAAGATCGTCGGCGCTTTAAGAGGCACACCAACATGGGCATCGGCAATGCTCGGCTTCACCATCATACTCAAGGACTACTCAAGCTTATTTAAGAGAATCTACCGCATTGAGTAATGAATCGCCTCTCATGGCTGCACGCCCAAGTTTCGGTGCTCGCGGCTGCAATCATGCGGCCGTGTATTGAGCCGCCCTGTACTTGCGGCAAGCCTGCGACGCATCCCCCAGCATCGACACCGGCGAGATGCAACAATGAGCCCCTCACAGGAGACCACGATGGTAGATAAACCGAACATCCTCTTTATTCTTGTGGACCAGATGCGCACGCCGCCCAGCCAGCCCAACCTCACCCCGAGGCTGGAGGAACTGAATCAGGTCCTGAGCTTTGATCCCCTCATGAAGGACGATAACCCGTTCCTTCCCTTCTTCCCTGCCTTCCGCCGTCTTCGCCGTCACAGCGTCCGCTTGGCCCGGCACCACATCGCGTCTGCGGCCTGCGTCCCCAGTCGGGCCACGCTGATCACAGGCCAGTATCCGAGCCGGCACCTGGTCACGCAGACGGCGGGCATGTTCAAATACGACTACGATCCCGGCTTCCCCTGGCTACCCAACAACCAGGTTCCGACCATCGGCGACTGGTTCCGCGCGGCCGGCTATACGACGCACTACTTCGGCCGTCATGACTTCACGACGCCACCGGTCCCCAGCCTGGAGGAGTGGGGGTTCAGCGACTGGTCCTCGTCTTGGCCGAGCAGCCAGGGCGGCGGGCCCGGTAACTTGGGCATCTTTCGCGACATCGGCTTCGCCGACGTGACGAACACCTTTTTCAATCGCAAGGCGCTCGGTTTCGAGACCAATGTTCGGAACCTCTACAACAACACGAACGCCACCACGGACCAGACACCCTGGTTTGCTGTGGCCGCGTTCGTGAACCCTCACGACATCACGGGCTGGCCGCTCCCCTGGCTCGGGGGCGTGCAGTCTTTGCCGGCCATGGGCGGCGCCAACGCCTCGGACGACATCTTCGAACGGATCGGTGCACTGCTCGGGGCTCCGGCTCCGATCCCGAATCGCCGCGACCGGAGCAACGCGCCGGCCGGGGGGACCTACCAGGTGTGGTTGAATCCGGAAGGCTTCCCACAAGACAACGGCGCGCTCGCCCCTAACTGGAACAGCGATCTCTCGACGAAGCCTACCTGTCAATACGAGGCCTCTTTCAAGATCAGCCAGGGGTTCCTGGCCCAGTGGCCTCAGCAGCTCTGGCAGGTGGCCCCACTCCCCTACAAGTCCGCCGCTCGCGCGGAAGAGTGGCTGCTCGCCCACCTTCAAGCCTATGTCTACTTTCAGTACCTGGTCAATCTGGAGATCGATAAAGTCCTGGCCAACCTTGAGCGGAACGGCCTGCTGGACAGCACGATCATCATCTTCACCTCTGACCACGGCGAGCTGGGTGGTGCCCACGGCGGTCAGATCGAGAAATGGCACAACGCCTATCGCGAGACCATCCACGTGCCGTTCATCGTGTCGAGCCCGCTGGTCAACCCCGCGCAAGACCAGATGCGCGACCTCGACTTCGTGACCAGCCACATCGACATCGCCCCCACGCTCCTGGGTCTGGCGGGCTACCACAAGGCCGAACAGTCGGCCCTCAAGCCCCACCTCCTGGGCCACGAGGCGTACGAGCTACCCGGCCACGATCTCAGCCTCCCGATTCAGGGCGCGCCAGCTTCAAAAGAGGCCCGCGAGCCGGCAGGGGTCCTGTTTGTTACCCAAGACGACATTACCTTGCCGACCGATCGCAGCAACCTGCCGGCCACGTTCGTGAACTACCTGAAGATCGTGAAGGACGCCATCGCACAGGGCAAACAGCAGACGACCGAAGGTCCCATCGCTCAGCCCAACCACGTTTACGCGTACTGCGAGGCGTCGTGGAAACTGGTCAGATACATCGATGGCCGGCGCGCCGAGAGCACGTCGACTGACCCGCACGATTTCGAACCCGACCAGTGGGAGCTCTACTACCTGGACCAGGACGCTGGGGAGAACATCAACCTCGTGAGCTGGCGAAACGGAGAGCCGGTGCCCGAGCCGGGTCGGATCCCCAAGAGTTGGAATTTGACCGAGAGAAACGTGGTCGCAGAGCTCGACCGGCTTCGCAAGGAGCTTGCCGCAGCCATGACCCGCGTCGGCTATGCTCCCAACGGAGGCCCGGCGAGCAGGCAAGAACAGCCCTCAACCCAGAGAGTCGGGCGACATAACGTCAGCGCTCCATGACGGTCGTTGAGCGCCGCCGAACAGGCAATCACCACAGGGCAGGATCCGTACCGCAGGAAGACGAATAACGCCAGGTCATTCGTCTTCCTGCGGCACATGATACGGCCGCTAGCGGAGATGATGCTCTCCAATCCTTCCCGGAGCGACTCATTGCTCATGTACCCGTGGACTGCCCGGTTTGCCTCTTCCATTTGTTGGACGGCCCCGCGTGACTCGCGTTGGATGGCCGCAATCAGTTGGCTGATCTCGTTGGTGGAATGGGCGCTACGCTCGGCGAGCTGGCGAACCTCGCCGGCGACGACCGAAAACCCCAGCCCATTTTCACCGGCGCGCGCAGCTTCAATAGACGGTCATGTCGTTGATGGCCGTCAAGAGCTGTCCCGTTTCATCCGCGGACCGTGCGGGGATCGCTCGCCCGGAGAGAAGGCCCCGCGCTCGCAGGAATTTTCACCGGACTCCGGGCAAATCAGATTAGACCTGCAACAAAATTCAGAAGCCTGCGTATAAACCCAGGGTGGTAAAAATTGCCGGCCCCCCTCAATCAGAAGCCTTCTCTCAGTCTATCCAATTCAGAGGGGAAGGAAATATCTAAAGCGCAGAGACAAATCCCGACGGGAGATCTGAACGGGAAGCCCCGTGATCACCAAGCCCGGGAAAGGAGGAGGCGATGGCCATCGTAACTCTGTTGTCATCTTACTGGAGACGGTTGAAATCCTACCTTGTTTGGGGGAGGCATGCCTGGACCAGACTGGCTCTTTGGAGGAAGGTCACGGCGGCGATTCTCGCGTTTGTCTTTATCTACTCACTGGTCGATTGGGCGTGGGCGGAGCGTTACATTCTATCCACCGGTACCAAAGGCGGAACCTACTATAAATCAGGCGAGATCCTGAAAGACATTTTAAATAGACATTTCGACAGCGGCCTGCCGGTTCACCGAACGATCTTCGAGGCGAAAGCCTCCGAGGGGTCGGTGCAGAATGTCGAGAAGATCGTTCGCGGCGAGGCTCAACTGGCTATCAGCCAGGATGGATTGCCGGTTACGGTGTTGAAAGAGCTGCATGGCAACCAGCAGTTTTCACATCAGGTCCGGGCGATCGCGAATCTGTACAAATCGAGAGTCTATATCGTGGTCAGGAAACCCGATAGTCTCAACCAGGAGGACCTCGTCACCATCGAAGACCTGAAGAAGATCCCACAAGAAAAACTCTACATCGGATTTAAAGGGAGCGGCACCCGAACAGTTGCGGAGAGCGTGCTCCACTATTACGGGCTCGATAATTTGATAAATAGCGATGAGAATAGCCCCGTCGAGGCGAAAAGGAATAGATCGTTTGAAGACGCCGAAGAGGCCCTGAAGAGAGGAGAGCTCCTGGCGGGAATCTTTCTGGTGGGACCGGAGGCGCCGGTCATTATCCGCCTGATGACCAGCGGCATGTTCCGGCTGATCAGCATCGATCGGGCGGAGGGGATTCAATCTGTTCAGCCTTATCTATCGGTCGGTAAGATCCCGGCGGCGGCGTTCCCGATGCCGGGAAAGTGTCCGCCTGAAGACGTGGCCACCCTCGAGATCAATGAAATTCTGGTTTGCGACAGCGAGCTTGATGAAAGCGTGGTCTATGAAATTACCAAAGCGTTAAAAGAGAATGCCCCGGAACTCGTCTCCAAAATGCCCTCGATGTCGGGAGTGGCGCCAATCCAGCCGCAGACCGCTTATTATCCATTGCATCCAGGAGCGGCCAGATACTACAGCGAACAGGGTGTTCCACCGGTCATCGATATCCATCGCCTGACCACGCTCGTGCCATTGCTGATTCCGGCGCTGCCGCTTCTATTCGTCAGCTTGCAGTGGTTCCATCGGCGGAGACTCGTCAGGCGAATTAGAGAGATCACTCAATGGGCGCAGGAGAAGGTCAATGCAGGTGAATTCAATGAAGAGGTTAAAGATCAGTTTCGGCAGGAACTGGATTCGGTGAGAAATGTAGTAGGCGAGTTGTATGTCAAAGGCATCATTACGACCAGCGTCTGGAGAGCGGTCAATGCCTTCGCCGAGCGCGAGTGGAAGAGAATTGCCGGCCTGCCAGGCAAGAATTCGGGGGGCGGCGATCTTCGAGTGGCGGCCGGTTGATTCGGCAGGACGTGGATTGGATCAGTACCGCGAGCGGTACTGATCCAATCCACAAGATCCGGCCGAGGCAGAGCTCGATGAGTTGTTTGTCGATCTGTGCCTCGGCAAATGGAGCGCCTTGATTCCACAGCCAATCGGAACCGCGAAAGACGCGAAAGCGGGAAAGACCGATGATTTAGCGTGTTTCGCGTGTTTCGCGGTCTGCATCTCAAATTCCAAAGAACTTAATTTCCAAAGCACTAACGAATCTTACCAGGTCGCGTGAACTGGCCGATTCCCGTGCCCGGACCGCCCAGCAGAACCCAGGTCCCGATCGGAAAGCGGCTGCCCTGAACGCGGTTGTTGTTCGTATCGCCGATTACGATCGATGACATCCCGGCGAGCTGACCATTCGTGAAGGCCGAGATCGTTACACCTTCGGGCCGGCGCACCTGTCCGAGCGCCGGCCCAAGCGCACAGATG
>DATEFT010000831.1:0-17226 GCA_035280505.1 Blastocatellia bacterium
GCGAATCGGCCTTAAAGCCCTAGAGAGGTCTATGAAGGATAACACTCAACTGCGTCAAAGAATTAACCAGGATACTGCAATTTTCAGGTCAGAGATGCTGGCCGGCTCCTGGTGGCATAGTATCGATCTTGGAGGGGGATCGGTGACCCAGGGTGTCCACACTCTGGAAGAGCTGACCGGCAACTATCGATCGTTCAAGCTGCCGGAAGACCTGTCAGGCAAACGCCTGCTCGACGTCGGATGTTGGGACGGTTTCTACAGCTTCGAAGCGGAGAGACATGGAGCCGAGGTCGTCGCCGCCGATTGTTGGAGCCCTGAGAACTTCTTCATTGCCAGGCAAGCGTTGAATTCGCAAGTTGAGTTTCACGAATTGAGCGTGTATGAAGTGACCAACGAAAAACTCGGGGTCTTCGATATCGTGCTCTTTCTGGGCGTCCTCTACCATCTGCGCCATCCCTTACTCGGACTCGAACAGATCTGCGAGGTCACGCGCGAGTACGCGCTGATCGAGTCTCACGTCACCGACGATTTCTTCGAATCCACGCACCCGATCATGGAGTTCTACGAGATCGACGAACTCGGCGGCCAGTATGACAACTGGTGGGGTCCGAACGTCGAATGCCTGATCCGCATGCTGAGGGCCGCCGGTTTCGCGCGTTGTGAACTGCTGAAACGCGACTCGACGCGGGCGTTGATCAAGGCCTATCGTCACTGGGACGACCTGCCCGAGGAGAGGACGCCGTCGCTTCAGATCGTCAAGACGATCAACGGCACCACCTACGATCAATACTTTCCCCTCCGGGGACGGCATGCCATCCTGGCCATGTGGGTCGAAGGGCTGCCGCCCGAGGCTCGCCGTGACGAGGTCCGGGTCGAGATCGGCGGATACGGCATCAATCCGGTCTATGTCGGCCCTCCCGGAGGAACTACCCGCCGAGATCAACTACAGATCAATGTCCCGATGCCGCCGGGATTGGATCCGGGACCGGCCGTGGTGCACCTCTGGCATCAGAACAAACGATCCAATCAGGTCGCGATCAATCTCTCCGAGGGATGCCAGTGGTGATTCATCCGCCGGAGTGTGGCTGACAAAATTTGGACTCAAACCGCGAAACACGCGAAAGACGCGAAAGGTATTGGAGCTTGCGTCTTCCGCGTGTTTCGCGGTTTTGAATTGACGTTTTAGACGTGGGGCTGCGCCTTGGCCGGAGGCTGATAACTCCCCGGCACGGCCCGGAAAGAGATCGCCAGCCGGTTCCACCCGTTGATGGTGACGATCGCCAGGGTCAGGTTGACCAGCTCATCGTCCGAAAAATGCGGCCGGACCTCCGCAAAGACTTCATCCGGAACATGCCCTTCGCCGACCAGCGTCACGGCCTCGGTCCAGGCCAGCGCCGCGCGCTCGCGCTCCGTGTAGAACGGCGTCTCGCGCCAGGCGCTGAGCCCGTAGAGCCGCTGCTCGGTCTCACCGTTCGCCCGCGCATCCTTCGTGTGCATATCGATACAATAGGCGCACCCGTTGAGCTGGGAAGCGCGCGTCTTGATCAGTTCCTGCAAAGAATGTTCCAGACCGCAATCGTCGATATATTTCTGCAGTCCGTACATGGCCCTCAAAGCGCCGGGCGCGACTTTGGCGTAATTCAATCGTGGTTCCATGATCTGCTCCTTCTTTATCGAGTCAATAAACGTCGGGGCGTTCGTGATCGAATCCCCGGCGGTAACACGATTGAGGTGAGCCAAAGGTTACAAGCTTTCGCGTATTTCGCGTATTTCGCGATTTGTAAACCAATTTTGTGAGCCGGATACTCAGAAGAATTTGCCGATCACAAAATAGATTTTGCCCCGTCCCCCCTCGCCGAAACTGCCGATGACGGAGAAGGGACCGAAGATCGTATCGACGACCAACCCGGCCGAGAGCGCCTGACGGAAACGGTTCCCATCGCTATTGGCATTGACCCCGCCATAAGCGCCCCCGAGATCGCCCCAGCCTCCCAGATAGACATTGCCGCCCAGCAGCGACGGCAACTGGTAGAACCGGCGCAGATAGCCGGCGGTGGCCAACAGGTATCGATCTCCGCGAAGTTCATCGCGGTTGTAGGCGCCCAGCCGAAACGGTCCCCCGAGGGTGAATTGGTGGGTTCCCAGGCTGCCCCGAACGAACGAAGTGCCGCCGGAGCCCGCCAGAAAGATCGAATCGCGTCGAGAGAGCGGATGAAAAGCCGAGAGCTGAAGCTCGGCCTGTCCGAAGCGGCCCTGCACATCGGGCGAGTCGAGGAACCAGCGCCCCTCGGCCACGACCCGCAATCCCCGGGTGGGAATGGTGGCGCTGTTCTGGCCGTCGAAGGTCGCGCGCAAGCGGGCCATGCTGACCAGACCGCGGGCCGCGGGCACCGTGTCGGGCTCTCCCGCCCGGACGCTGGCGTTGAGACGCCCGACCGCATATCCGAGCCGCACCTCGCTCCGCCGACTCATGAGTCCGAGGTCGAAACCGCCGTCGAGCTTCTCGGTCTGGTACTGAGCGATCCGGGTCTGCCGGCTGAAGAAGTCGCGTCGCTCACGCCGGTAGGCCATGGCCGGCGCGACGAAGAGGCCTCGTTCGCCCAGCGGATAGAAGTACTCGGAGGCGAGAATATTGTTGAACCCGAGTTTGAGGTCGGATCTCCATTCCGCGCCCTCCTTCCCCAGGTCGTACATCGTCAACCGGGCTCCGACCGTGAAGTTGATCTCGTTGATGTCGGAACCATCGAGGTCCAACCCGAAGTTCAAGGCCGGAGGAGCATAGTACTTCTGATTGACGCGAACCAGCAGCAGGTCCTGATCCGGCGTCGGACGGCCCGGCAAGACGCTATATTGAAGGCTCTCATACCGGCCCTCGCCGGTGATGCGGGTCAGGCTCTTCTCCAGCGTCGGCGGATCGAGCGGGGCGCCGACATACGGTTCAAGCTCTCGCTGCAATCGCCGCTGGGCGCTGGCCTCGACCCCGGTGATCTCCAGCGCGGTCGGCGTCGGAACCACGGTCCGCCGCCTGGCGCTTCGCCGTTCGAGATACTGCCGCCACTGCGCCTCGTCGAGCGCGAATCTCCGCAAGATCGCGGCCTTCCGCTCGGCCGCCTGATAACCGGCCTCGACGAGCCGGTCGATCGGGGAGAAATCGAGCAGCGAATGGTTCCCCAGTTCCGGCGCGATGATCAGATCCGCCAGCCGCAGATTGCGCCGATCACTCTGAATCAGGATCCCGCTGACCGATTGGGCGAGAATCCCCGGCAGCGAGGAGATCGATTCCAGCTCTCCCAGGGGCGTGCCGACATCGACGGCGATCACGACCTCCGGCCCCATCTCTCGCATGACATCGGTCGGAATATTGTTGACCAGCCCGCCATCGACCAGCACCCGGCCCTCGCGCTCGACCGGCCGGAAGACGCCGGGAATCGACATCGTCGCGCGCATGGCGGTCGAGAGCGGACCGTCCTTCATCACCACCTGCTCCGCCTTGAGAAAGTCGGTCGCCACGCACCGATAAGGGATCGGCAACTCGTCGAAGTTTTTGATCCCATGGTAAGGCAGGGTCAGGCGATCGAAGAGCAGCCCGATGAAATGATCGGTGCTCAACCCCAGCGGGAGGCTGATGCCGTGGCGCAAGCCCATCTCGATTCCCGTCTGAAAAGCCCGCCGGTCCTCTTTGCGGCGGAAAGAGAGATCCTGGTAACCGGGCCCGGTGCTCAAAATCTCCTTCCACCTGATCGCATGCAACAGCGCCTGGATCTCGGCCGGGCCCATGCCCATGGCATAGACGCCGCCGATCAGCCCGCCCATGCTGGTTCCGGCCACGTAGTCCACCGGGATCCGATGCTCCTCGAACCATCGCAAGACGCCGATATGCGCCACTCCGCGCGCGCCGCCTCCGCTCAAGACCAGCCCCACCTTGAGCGCCTCGGGGCGACCGCGTTCGGACCTGGCGAGGGATTCAACCTCGGGCCGGCGATCCGCTTCCGGCGCCCCGGGAGATGGATGCCCGTCCTGGGCGGCGATACGAGAAGCGCCGGCCAGCACCAGCGCCGACCAGAGGCCGACGACTCTCAAACAAGGAATACAAGACAATATGGATGCCTCCTGACTACGATGCTCTGGAAATTTGATTCGAAACCGCGAAAGACGCGAAAGACCGATGATTTAGCGTGTTTCGCCCGTTTCGCGGTTTAAATCAAAACATCAAGGACTAGCCACCGGCGAGCGAGCGAGTCACCAGTTGCCGGGCCTGATCGACGATCGTCTCCAGATGGCCCTGGCTTCGGAAACTCTCCGCATAGAGCTTATAGACGTTTTCGGTCCCGGAGGGGCGCGCGGCAAACCACCCGTTCTCCGTCACCACTTTGAGACCGCCGATCTCGGCATTGTTGCCCGGCGCCCGGGTCAACTTGGCCACGATCGGTTCTCCCGCCAGCTCCGTCGCCGTCACGTCGGCCGGAGAGAGCCGCTTCAATCGGCTCTTCTGTTCGGTAGTGGCGGGCGCGTCGATGCGGGTGTAGTACGGAGTTCCATACCGGCCGGCGAGTTCCAGGTAATGCGCGCCCGGATCCTGGCCGGTGCGGGCGGTGATCTCCGCCGCCAGCAGCCCCAGGATGATCCCATCCTTATCGGTCGTCCAGACCTCGCCATTCCGGCGTAGAAAGCTGGCTCCGGCGCTCTCTTCACCGCCGAAACAGACCGAGCCGTCCATCAACGCAGAGACGAACCATTTGAATCCCACCGGGACTTCGAGCACGCGGCGCCCCAGGGCCCGCGCCACGCGATCGATCAGGCCGCTGCTCACCAGCGTCTTGCCGACGCCGGCCGACGCCGGCCAGCCCGGGCGATGGTTCAACAGATAGTCGATCGCCACCGCCAGGTAATGATTGGGGTTCATGAGCCCCGCCGAGCGAGTGACGATCCCGTGACGATCGGAGTCCGGATCATTCCCCCACGCGATATCGAACTGATCCTTGAGCTCGACCAGACCGGCCATCGCATACGGACTCGAACAGTCCATCCGAATTTTGCCGTCGTGATCCAGAGTCATGAACCCGAAGGTCGGATCCAGCCGCGGGTTGACCACCGTGATCTTCAGACCGTACCGCTCGCCGATCGGTTGCCAATATCCGACGGCCGCGCCGCCCAGCGGATCCACGCCGATCTTGAGGCCCGCCGCACGAATCGCCTCCAGATCCACGACCTCCGACAGGTCCTTCACGTAAGGCGCCACGAAATCGTCCTGGTGAGTCGTGCCGGCCCGGAGGGCCGCCTCGAACGAGATCCTCCGAACCTCTCCGTTACCGCTCCGGAGCAGTTGGTTGGCGCGATCCTGAATCCAGCCGGTGGCATCGGTATCGGCGGGTCCGCCGTTCGGCGGATTGTATTTGAATCCGCCGTCGGCCGGCGGATTATGCGAGGGCGTGACGACGATCCCGTCCGCCGGATGATCCCGGCGGCCGCGATTGTAGGCCAGAATCGCGCGCGAGATGACCGGCGTCGGCGTGACCCCGTCATCTCGCTGCAGAAAGACCTCGACTCCGTTGGCGGCCAGAACCTCGAGGGCGCTGCGCTGCGCCGCCGGCGAGACCGCGTGCGAATCCCGGCCGATGAAGAGCGGCCCGTCGATTCCCTGACCTCGGCGGTAGTCGCAGATGGCCTGGGTCACGGCCAGGATGTGCGCCTCGGTGAAGCTCCCTTCCAGCGGGCTTCCGCGGTGGCCGCTGGTCCCGAAGCTGACCAGTTGGTTCGGATCCTCCGGATCGGGCCGGCGTTCGTAGTACGCGCGCTCCAGGGCTCCGGCATCGATCAACATCTCTTTGGGCGCGGGCTTTCCGGCCAACGGGTGAATTCCCATAATTTCTTCTCCTTCCCTTCTCGTTCAGACCTTCAAACTGCAATTAGCACTTGCCAATTATAGTCCACCCGGATTGAGAAAGCGGGCTTAAACGGCGGCCGCCGGCGCCAACCGTCGAGCGGCCGGCCCGTCGAGCAGCCACCACAACCGGCCCGGCGCCGGATCGATCAATTGAGCGGGAAGTTGCGAAGGCTCGTGGGGCCCCTCCAGCACGGCCTTCATGGGAGCGGCCTTGTCCTCGCCCGCCACCAGAAAGATCACCTGGGCCGCCTGGTTGAAGACCGGCGCGGTCAGGGTGATCCGGTCCGTATAGAATTTGCCCACCCAGTTGGAGGTCACGAGCCGGCGCGGTTCGGAGAGGGCCCGGGTCCCCGGAAAGAGCGAGGCCGTATGGCCGTCGGATCCCAGACCGAGCAGGACCAGATCGAAGCGGGGCCAGTCCCCCTCGGCCAGGCGGAAGAACCCGCGCAGTTCCTGTTCATACTGGTCGGCGGCGTCGCCGGCCCGCGCCTCTTCACTCTTGATTCGATGGATATTGGCCGCGGGCACGCCCACCTTCGACAACATGGCCTCCGTCGCCATCCGGTAGTTGCTCTCCGGGTGATCGGGCGGAACATGACGCTCGTCCCCCCAGAAAATATGAGATTGCTCCCACGGAATCGCCTCGCGGTACTGTGGATCTTCGGCCAACAGCGAATATAGAAGCTTGGGCGTCGATCCTCCGGAGAGGACCATGGTAAACAGACCTCTCGCCCGCACCGCGGCTCCGGCTTCGGCCACGATCATGCCCGCGGCCCTCCGCGCCAGGGCTTCAGCATCGGTCAGGATCTCGATCTCGACGTTCATTTTTGTTCTAGACACCTCGTTCTCCATAGTACTTTGCCAACAAAATTGGTTTACAAATCGCGAAACTCGCGAAAGATCGCGGTAACCCTCATCCCGGCGACCAGTCCCCGGCCATTGCGCCCCGGACCTCTGATGAGTATAGTTCTCGCGACAAAGGATGATTGTCGTATCTTCACAAACTCAATCAGTACAATCAACTCATGAGATCGATATAAGAAGGGATATTCGTTTTGGCGAACAAACGTCAACGCAGCAGCAAAAAGGGGCGCGGTTACAGTCATAAAACGCCCGAGCAGCGACAAAATCCGGGACGGCCCCGGGCCCAGAGCGGCCAATCGCGCCTCGCCCTGATCGTGGGGGCGATCGTCCTCGCGGGTGCGGCCGCGCTGGTCGGAACCGCCTTCTATAACCAGCGAGGCAACGCCGGGGAGACGACCACCAATTCCGGGCTGAAATATGTCGATGAAGTCGTCGGGACGGGCGAGAGTCCGGCCCCGGGCAAAATGGTGAAGGTGCACTACACGGGTAAGCTCGAGAACGGAACCAAGTTCGACAGTTCCGTCGATCGCGGCGCCCCCTTCGAATTCAAGATCGGAACGGGCCAGGTCATCAGGGGCTGGGATGAAGGAGTGATGAGCATGAAGGTCGGCGGCAAACGCAAGCTGATCGTTCCTCCAGCGCTCGGTTACGGCTCGAGGCAGGCCGGGGCCATTCCTCCCAACTCCACCCTGATCTTTGACGTGGAACTACTCGGCGTGAAGTAGGTCCGGCCACCATCCAGTGGACGGTGGCCTTCTCCTGAAAAACGATGAATCTCGAAAATCTCAATTTTCGGACTCTGGCCATCTTCGCCCCCATCCTGGTCCTGGTCGGAATCCTCGGTTTCCTGATCCCCCCTGATAAGAGCCTGACGAGCGGCGCCCCCCCCTACAACATTTTCCACATCATCTTCGGATTGATCGGAGCGGCCCTGGTCTTGAGTCGTCATCACCTGGCCATCAGATCATTCAACATCGGATTCGGACTGATCGATCTCTATCAAGCGATCGCGAGTTTTGCGCATCTCTTTCCGGAACGACAATTCCAATGGACGCGAGTCGATGATCTGTTGCATGTCGTGATCGGAATCGCGCTCGTGGTGATCGGAAGGTTCGGTCGGTAGCGAACTATTCAACGAGGAGAAACGCGGATGTCCAAGGTTACACGTCGCGAGTTGCTACTCGGCAGCGCCGCCCTCATCGGGCTGTCGGCCGACGATTGGCGAGAGTTCGAAAAAGAGGTCCGGGCGGCGGGCCCCGCTCCGGAAGTGGGCAAGGTCGACCAGATCTCCGAGGGGATCTACTTTCACGAAGGCAACATCCTGCAGGGACATTGCAACAACGGCTGGATCATCTTTGAAGACTACGTCCTGGTCATCGACGCCAACTTCCCTTCCGGCGCGCTCGAGATTCTGCCCAAAATTCGCGCCCTCACCGATAAACCGATCCGGTTCGCCTTCGATACCCATCACCATGGCGATCACGCTTACGGCAACGCGGTCTGGAACGAGAACGGCGCGACGCCGATCGCCCACTCGGGCGTGATCGAGGAGATGAAGAAGTACGAGACCGGTTATTACGGCAATACGCCCGGCCGGTGGGAGGACACGGCCAAAGACCGTCCGGACGTCAAGGCCAGCAAACTCAAACCTCCCTCCCTGATCTTCCCGCGCGAGCTGATCTTCGATGACGGCAAACATCGCGTCGAACTGCTGCATCTGGGCGTGGGCCACACCCACGGCGATGCTCTCGCCTGGTTACCGAAAGAGAAGATCCTCTTCACCGGCGATGCCTGCGTCAACGGCCCCTATAATTTCGTGGCGGACGGCGACATCGAAAAGTGGATCGCGACGCTCGACGCCGCCCGTAAACTCGGCGCGAAGATCGTCTGCCCGGGCCACGGTCCGCGCGATGCGGAGCAGGTCCTCGCCGATCAGCAGAAGTTCTTTCAAACGCTGCGCGGCCGCGTCGGGGCGCTCGTCAAAGCGAAAAAGACGCCGCAACAGATCCGCGACTCGATCCAGCAGATCGGAACCGAGATGAAATCGGACGCGAGGATCGCCCGCTACATCGGCCAATCGCTGACGGCCCAGGCCGAGAAGGTCTACACCGAATTGACCGGAGGCAAGTTCCCCGCCGCGCAGAAGGTCTCGCGCGCCGCGCGCCATCTACACGCTCACGCGCACGGAACCGAACTGATCCATCATAGTTAAAGCGGGCACAGTTAAAGCAGGTTTAGTGCGGGTTTTTAGTGCGACTTAACATCCAACGTCAACTGGCATCCATTTTCACTAATGCACCGTAGTGGAAGATAGGTACTGAATTTGAGTGTGGATCCCAGGTCCGCACTCAAGGTCTGAACAGGGACCGAACCACAAACGAGTCATCAGTTTAGAGCGTTGATCGGGACTTCGTTTGGGTTTTAGAGATTTTACGATTAAGAAAGATTAGTTCAATCAACTCCATATCTTTACTGTCAAAGAGCCAACCGTTTGCCTTCTGCTCGGCCCAAAGCCGCAGGGTTTCGTGTGGCCGCCGGAGGGTGCCTTCAAACGAAGGCGCGATAGCACTGGCAAAATCATGCATGACTCCAATCATTATCACGCCGTCGCGTGATTGAACATCTGGCTGCCGACTTCGGTCTGGCGGCCGCCTTTAGAGGTAACTTATGAAATCTGACATCGAACGGTATGTCTCCGTTTCAGCAAAGATCGAAACCAAAGACCTGGATTGGGATGAGGCTAGTAAGGTTGGGTTGACCGAGGATGAACGATTTGTGCTGACCTATTTCTCAGATATCGAGAGCCAGACCATCCGTTATCTAAAAATGCTGCTGCAGATGAAGATCGCGTTCAAGCCCGCGGTGGCGGCCTTTCTCACCACCTGGAGTTACGAAGAGTTCTTCCATGGTTACGAGTTGGCCAACCTCCTCGAGGTCTGCGGCTATCCCCTGGAGGAAGAGCGCGTCGAACAGATGAAGAAGAAGGCTCGTCTGAACGAGATCCTGGAAGCGACCCTGGGCCCGATCATGTCCCGCATCTTCTATCATCAGTTTCCGGCCGTCTACCTCTCTTTCGGAGCGATTCAAGAACTGACCACTCTCAGAGGATACGAACGACTCTATAACGCCACCTGCAACCCCGTCCTCAAAACTCTGTGTGAACGAATCGCCAAACAGGAACGCCGTCATTTCGCCTGGTACTTCAACCATGCCCGCGAACTGCTCAAAGAGTCCCGCAGCGCCCGCATCCTGGCGCGCAAGCTGCTGGAGTTCAATTGGGTGCCGGTCGGCGCCGGCGTCAAGAGCCCCGAAGAGGTCAAACGGCTCTTCTCGATCCTCTTCCCCTCCGAATTCGGCCGCAAACTGGTCCAGGAGGTCGATCAGAAGATGAGCACCCTCCCCGGACTCGAAGGGTTCAGATTGATGACCAACTACTTCGAGAAGACCGGCGCTCTGGCCAGTCCAAACCCTCAAAACTGAATCGGCCGACCAGCCCGATTCGAAGTCACCCGAATCGACCCGAGTTGCAGCGCCGAGTCCGGCGCCTCAATTCGGGTCGCGCTCCTCTCACCTCATCTCGAAACCGCGAAAGACGCGAAAGCTTGAAAATTTCGGGTTGAATCCGCTTGAATCCTCTTAAACCCTCTCGCGTTATCAGACGTAAGTAGCCAAAAATCCACCCCGCCATTAAAAACTCTCAGGCTTTTTCAACCCCATCCATTGACAGGCAGGCCGTCGCCGGCTAATTTAACCATATGGTTAAGTACGAAGCCCAACTAGATGCGATCTTCACGGCCCTGGCCCATCCGGCACGGCGAGCCATGCTGGCGCGGCTGGGCATCGGCGAGGCCACGGTCGGCGAACTGGCCCAGCCCCTGGACATGTCGCTGCCGGCCGTCACCAAGCACCTGAAGGTGTTGGAGAGGGCCAAGCTGATCAGTCGAAGCAAAAATGCACAATGGCGGCCCTGCCGGCTGGAAGAGGCGCCCTTGAAGGCGGCGTTAGGCTGGATCGAGGAACAGCGAAAGGTCTGGGAATCGCGTCTGGACCGCCTGGAAGATTATCTGCATCGCCTGGAGAATGAGAAAGGAAGAACCGATCACAATGGATGAACAGGAACGCGAACTGGTGTTGCAGCGGGAAATGCCCTTCCCCCGCGAAATAGTCTGGAAGGCCATGACCGACCCCGAGCACACCAATCAATGGTGGGGTCCGGACGGGTTCAGGAACGAAAAGGTAACCATGGACTTTCGGGTCGGCGGCGCCTGGACGTTTGAAATGGTGGGGCCGGACGGCACGCGCTATCCCAACCATTCGGTGTTCAAGGAGATCACGCCACCGTCCAGACTGGTCTTCGATCATGGCGACGGCCAAAGGGTCTGGTTCGAAGCCACGATCACCCTGCAGGAAACAGGCGGCGGCACGCTGATCACGCTGCGTCAGCTCTATCCCAGCCGGGAATCCCGCGACGAGGTGATCGACAAGTACGGCGCCGTCGAGGGTGGCAAACAGCACCTGGCGAAGCTTGAAGCCTACCTCAAGGAGAACTTTTCACCGGCAGGTATTTGAACGCAAGGAGATGAACGTGGAAGAGGCTGATGTGAAGAGACGCGGCGCGCTATTCCGTGAGCTGCACACCAGGTCCGGAATTCTGGTGCTGCCCAATCCCTGGGATGCGGGAACGGCCCGATTGTTCGCCAATCTGGGCTTTCAGGCGCTGGCGACGACGAGCGCGGGGCTCGCCTTCTCGCTGGGTCGTCGTGACGGCGACGGTGCCGTCAGCGCGGACGAGACCTTCCAGCACGTGCGCCGGATCATCGAGGCGACGCCGTTGCCCGTCTCGGCCGATTTGGAGAACGGTTTCGGAGACTCACCGGAGGCCGTCGCCGAGACCGTGCGGCGGGCGGGAATGGTCGGGCTCGCCGGAGCCTCCATTGAAGACGCCACGTACCGCCCGCAAGATCCCATCGTCGATCCATGGCTGGCTCTCGAACGGATCCAGGCGGCGGTGGAGGCCGCGCGGTCCCTGCCCTATCCGTTCACGCTCACGGCCCGCGCCGAGAACTTCATTCGCGGCCGCCCGGACCTGGACGACACCCTGCGAAGACTGCAAGCCTACGAAAAGGCCGGGGCCGATGTGCTCTTTGCGCCAGGGCTCCCCGACGAGTCCGCCCTGCGGCTGGTTTGCCAATCTCTCGCCAAACCATTCAACTATGTCGCGGGGATCGGGAAGACCAGGTTCACGCTCAGTCAACTCGAAGAGATCGGCGTGAAAAGGGTGTCGATCGGCACCTCGTTCGCGCGAGCGGCTCTGGCTGCGGCCATGCGCGCGGGCCGCGAGGTCCTCGATCAAGGCACCTTCGGATACCTCGATGGTGTGCCCACGGTCGGCGAATTCAATGAACTGATCGATCCACGTCAATAGACGATGGCTCTGGAATTTGGATTCAAAAACGCGAAACACGCGAAATACACGAATTTTTCAGGCATTCGCGTATTTCGCGTATTTCGCGTTTTCGAATTTTCTTCGACTTCCCCGGACTTCTCTAGGCTTTTTGAAAAAACATCACGTATTCGTGTTTAAAAATATAGAAGTTGCCGGCCAGGGCCCGGTATCTCCAGATCTTCTCCAGGTTGCGTTTGGCACGGTTCCCCTGCATATCTTTGACGACGATGCTCTTCAGCAGGTAGTTGCGTTTCAAGACCTCCTGCATGCAGTAGAAGCCCAGCGGTTTCCATTCGCTCTCGGCATACATGTCGCCGATCACGAGGACCAGGAAGCGCCGGGCATCGAGGAAAGGGGTGACCACATCGACCACCCGGCCGAACTTCTCCTGAAAGGCCTCGACGTTCGAACAGTTGGATAGATCCTCCGCCCGATCGGAAAATTTGATGATCGAATGATAGGGCGGATGCAGAAGCAGGAGTTGCACGCTCTCCCGGCCCATGAGCTTCAGCGTCTCGGCGATGGTGGCCGGCATGTGGGCGGTGTCGCTGCTATCACCGGTGATAATCCGGGTCACGATTCCGTGAGGGTTCTCCTGGCTGCCGATGCGATCGGTCGCCTTTTGAGCCAGCTCCGGCTTGAGTTCGATCCCGATTCCGTGACGGCCCAGCCGGTGACACTCGATCAACGAGGTGCCGGAACCCAGAAAAGCGTCGAGCACGACCTCGCCTTGCCTGGTGAATCGCTGCATGGCCTGATACGGAATTTGGGGAACGAAATTCCCGTGATAGTCCGCCAGATGGGCTCCGGACCGATCCCGTTCCGGAATCAGCCAGAGCGAGTCAGTGATGAGATCGTCATACTCTCGCCAACGATTCAGATCGAGGTCGTTATAAGGTGAGGTCCGCTTCGGTTTCTCGGTCGATTCTTCTAACGCCTCGGTCTCCGTACTTTGCTCAGGTGATGACAACTTCTTTGGTCTCCCAGGTCAGGTCTCAAGCCGGGACGTATGCGTGAACCCTCCGCCCGACAGAATGTGGTTGCAATTCGAAAAACATTCTAGCATCTGCAATGACCCTGGCAACACCTTCACTGAGCAAAATCGATTGTCGCCAGCCCGGCAGGATATCGATCGGGTAGAGCATGACCTCTTCGCCTTCCCGCACTCCGGGCTCGACCTCGACATCCAGTTGCCGGGCGATCTCTTCGGCCAGGCGCCGAATCGTCACCCATTCGCTGCCGGCGATATCGGCCGACCGCTTGGGGCTCTCGAAGAGCCGGATCAGGGCCTCCACACAGTCCGATTTATAGATGAACCGCCGGCGCTCTTTGCCGTTGGTCAGCAGCTTGACCCGCCCCTCGGTGATTCCCGAATAGACCAGGTCGGTCACCACGTGGCTGCGAATGCCCGGACTCTCCCAGCCGTAGGTATTCCACAAACGCGCGATCTTGCCTCCCAGTTGGTGAGCCCATTTTTCGGCCAACCATTTGGTCATGCCGTAGGCCGTCGGTTGTCCGGCAAATTGCGAGGTCACGAACAGAAACGGTTTGCGAGTCTTGGCCAGGGCATCGAAGACCCGGGCCGTCAGCTCGCAGTTGTTCTTATAGATCGAATGCTGCCGGTCGGAGGCCGAATGATATTTGGAGCCGCCGGTATCCCACGCGAGGAACCAGACTCGATCACATTCCCTGAACGGCCGATCGTCAACATAAGTGAGATCGCACCCGCTCTTCAGATCCAGCGACACGACCTCGTGACCCAACGAAGTCAACCGGCCGACCAACTCTGACCCGATTAGACCTTCTCCTCCTAAAACCAGTTCATTTATTCCTGTTGTCATACTATCTCCGCATAATAAATTTCCCGGCGCAGGCCGGGTCACCGTTCGAAGCGACTCCGAAAGGTGAAGTTGCCCAGTAGGCACCGGGGCATCGGGGGTCCGGGGGTCCGTGGGGTCCGGGGCTCCGGGGCACGCTCTCTCTGATGAGGTTGGGATGATCGGGGTTGGACCTCATTGTAACGACTCAAACAGATTTAGATATCGCCGGGCCACGATCGCCGGGGTATGGGCCTGGGTGGCGGCTTCGTGCGCGTTCGCGCGCACCGCCGGCAGATAGTCCGAGGAGAGCAAGGTGAAGACACCGCGCGCCAGGTCCTCGGCATCCGCGAGTTTGGCCAGATAGCCGGTTCTCAACGATTCGATCAGATCGGGCGCGCCGCCCGTCTTGAAGGCCACCACCGGCGTCCCACACAACATGGCCTCCGGGATCATCATCGGGCCCGCATCCTCGATCGAGGGGCACAGGAAGAGATCCGCGGCCTGGTAGGCCAGGGCCAGGGTGACCTCGTCGTTGAGGAACCCGACATATTTAGCGGCAAACGGCAGATTCGCCGTCAACGACCGGCCGTTGACCCCGGCGATGAAGAGAAAAATGTCTTCGTGCTGCAGTTCGGAACTCTCCGCGATCAACTCCGACAGGCGGGTCAGCGCCTCCTTCAGTTCGGCCATGCCCTTCCGCCGTTCCTCCAGATAAGTGGCTCCGATAAAGATCAATCTCTTGTCGTGCGGCAATTGCAGCAAGTCGCGTGCCACCTGTTGGTGGATCGGACGGAAGACCGTGGTATCGATCGGGTAAGGGATCGATTCGATCCGATTGTTGCGAAAGAGCGAGCTCTCTCTGATTCGATCGGCGCACCAACTGGTGGGAGCGATGAAGCAGATCGGCAGGCTCGAAAGATCCTGTTTCTTCTGTTGCCAGGTCACGGCGGTATGATCGTGTTTGTTGTGCGATCCGAGTTGCGGACAGCGGCCGCATTCATACTTGTACCCGGCACAACCGAACGAATAATGGCAACCACCGGTCAACGGCTCCTGATCGGCCAGGATCCAGACGATCGGACAGTGATGGTAGTCGTAGAGTTCCCGGATCAGCCTGGTATTGAGCAGTCCGTCGATCCAGTGCAGACAGATGACGTCCGGCCGCCGGCCGGTGCGTTCGAAAAAGCGCTGCGTATCGAGTGAAGGCTCCTGGTTGAAGTTGAAGGTATATTTGGCGGAGAGCACGGGCCGCCGCATCATGGGAACGCGTTGGCGGAGCCGATCGAATCGCGATTGCCAGGGTCGTGGGGGAGGCAGCGGGGCCTCGACGATATCCTGATCGTCCGATCTTTTTCGCCGGACGACCATGCGCGAATCATGTCCGGCGCCGCGAATCGCCGAGTGCAATCGAAAGGCCGCCTTGGCGGCTCCTCCGGTAATGTCGTCAGCAGAGAAATGCAAAATGTACATGGTGGGGCACTGATTTTTCCTTTAGCTGTTAATCGGTTTGAGGTTGGCAAGGTGGGGGGAGGGGTCCGGGAGGGAGACCGACCGCGAAACACGCCAAACACGCGAGCTCATGCATCTTCCGCGTACTTCGCGTATTTCGCGCTTTCAAATAAAAACTTCAAGCGGCTTACGGTTCCGGCGTCTTCAAGAAGAGCGGGTCATTCGGGAGATCTCGACCAGCCGGCCCTTGATGCCGCCCTTGATGCGGCCGGCGAGGGTTCGAGCCCGGCCGGTCAGATTGCGGGCCCGGCCGTCGTGGTCCGGAGTGCAGAAGACCTTCTCCTGGATCAGAGTATCCGCCTGCACGCTGCGAGTCATAAATTCCGGGTGCTCCAACGGCCAGGTGAGGGCCGAGACCGCCATATTCGAGACCGGGCTGTCGCCGAAAGTATGGGTCGCGTCATCACGAAAACCGATGTTGGAGATCAGGTTGACCTCCGGAAAGATCCGAAAGCCGCTATTGATCCAGCACGAGAGCAGCCACTGGTAATCCCAGACGTCATCGAGCCGGCCGTCGTAGACCTGCTGAAAAATATCCTTCCAGTAGGCGGAGTGCCGGGGATTGGGAAAGAGGTGCTCCAGGATCCGGGCCTCCAGGATCTGGGGCCACCCTTTCAACTCCGGGTCGTTCAACCGCCAGGCGCGGCGCCACGAGGCCCAGCCCCAGGTCGCGCCCAGGTAGGAGAAGTAGTAGCTCTGAGACGGCGTCCGCCAACGGCCGAGAAAATTGACGCCTCCGACCATCATGACCCGTTCGTCGTCGCGGTAGCGTTCCAGCAGCTCTTCGCAGAAGGGAAAGAATGATGGATGGGGCAGACAATCGTCCTCGAAGATCAGGGCCTCTTCGCACTGCTCGAAGACCCAATCGACACCGGTCTGCGGACGCAATTTACATCCGAGATTGTGATCGGAGTAGTTGGTCAGAACCTCACAGCTCCAATCCACTCGTTCGATCAGAGCGCGGGTCGCTTCACATCGCTCAACGTCATCCGGTCGATTCGGGCGGGGACCATCGGCGATCACCAGCAGTTTTTCGGGTCTCTCCCTGGCGATGGCTTCCAGGACTCGTGCGGTGCAATCAGGACGGTTGAAGATTATTAATGCAACTGGCGTCTTCATTGGACTATACCTAGCTACACGGGAATGGAGCGCGGAGCGGCCGCGGCATGGGAGCGGCAACGCGAATCACTCCGGCAATTTCATGTACGGTATCGAAAGAGATGCGGATTTTCAAGAGGCCGAAGCGGCAGAGACCGGATCAAAAACGGCCGGCCTCTTCTCTGCCCTCGCTGCCGTAGCCATAGTGCCCGTAAGTAGAGAGATAACTATCGTAGCCTTCCCGTTTGATATCGAGATTGTTGAGCACCACACCGAATATTTTGGCTCCGACGCTGGACAACTCATTCCGAGCGCGCCGCACGACATCGCGCGTGCTGCGGCCGGCCTGGACGATCAGGATCACACCATCGACCATGGTCGAGAGGATGACCGGGTCAGTGACATTGATCAACGGCGGGGAGTCGATCACGATGTGATCGAACTTGTCGACCAGTATCTTCAATACTTCCTTCATTCTTTCCGAGCTGATCAGTTCGGCGGGATTGGGAGGAATGGGACCGCAAGGAAGCACCGAGAGATTGGGAATCCAGAGTTTATGAATCAAGGGTTCGACTTCGACCGAACGCGAGAGATAGGTGGAGAGC
>DATEFT010000832.1:0-24937 GCA_035280505.1 Blastocatellia bacterium
AAACTGTAATGAGCTTTGCATCTGGCCTCCTCTCATTATGTAATGACCGATGATAACCACTTCCTTTGTAACAACGGATGTCCTGTACTGCAGGGGGCGACGACATCAAGTATCAGTAGCAATAGACTTTTCGCGTGAGTGCGATGATCTCGACTTCAATCGGATTTTGAGCGATGAGTTGATCTCTTGATACTCACTCTCAATCCATTGCCCAATTGCTCGGGAGCGTTACTGATCACTGCACCATCATCGTCATGGCATTCGGCGCGCCACAATCAATGGCGAAGATCTAGTGGAACTTAAATGGTGGGGAGCTAAATAACCGCGAGGGTACAGAGGATGGCCCCTTGACGCCAATTTGCGGCACACCATGTTCGGCTCCACTTCTCAATGAATTGACCGGACGCTCGCCCTTGAGCGTTCAAGAACATTGATCAAGTCCAAAATGATGGATGAATAAGAGCCCTCTCCCTTGCCTCTAAATATTGTGGGAAACGAGATTTCTCGGCCTGCCGGACGGCGCCTTTATGATTCGGTCGCCGCGGCCGCGCCGTATGGCTAATAGATCGTTGAAGAGGTCAAGGCGGCGACCAATGGCCTAAAGTTAAGCCGTCAACGGCCAATGTATAGGTGTAAGGGTCTGGCACTAGCGCGATCGTCAGCCGTACCTGCGGCTACAGGCTGATGTCGCGAGGGGTCGTCTTTTCGGCGCCGTTTCAGGGCGTTGCAGGCTGGCACCGGGCGCGGCGCGGTCGGCCTAAAAGCGCAGAATTGCGGACCAGACGTTGGCAGGCTGGATCTGCGCCTTGACATGTCAAATCGGCTCGACTAAATTTCGGTGCCGGGAATATGTGCAAGTCCTGTGGTATAGAGCTTGTGCGATTGTCCCTTGACGCCCCCATTCTTAATAGATCCCCATCCATTAAGTTGTCCGGTAGATTCTCGGGGATGCATGTTGCACTAAATAGATCTATAAAATAAACACGTTACAGCGACTGCGGTCGATCGTTTGCTGAAGATCGACCGTTGTAAGGTGACGTTCGTGTCGTGAGTGCCCGGGCGACACGCAGCTACCTCGTCCTGGGGTAGTACCAAGCAGATGAGACGATTACAGATGTGCAGGGCTGCTTGGGTCGCTCAACCTCAAGGTTGGATTGTGACAGCCGATGCGCTCAACACGCAGAAAGGGACGGACCACAAAATTCGTGATCAGACAGTCGACGGTGTATTGCCGGTCAAAAGTAGTTATCCGTACCTTCAGGTACAGTTTAGCAGCGTCTTCACTGTACTCAGCAATCTCATCTCCACTTTGCTACCAACGCGCAAAAGCTCTTGCCTCCGAAGAGCGCGCTTAAGAAGGCGCAGCCAACCCAAGATTGACCTCTTCGCAGATCAAGCATTGAAATTGTATCATAACTTGATACTTAAAGAATGAGCCACATGAAAGACATATCTCTAGAAGATTGTATAGAACTCCAGAAATGCTTCTTGATTGGGGATAAATTCTCACCCTTTGAAGACGAGGAGGATTTTCGAACGTACTACCCGCTAGTCCTGATCGGCGAAATTGGAGGGGTGATCAATCTCTCCTGCAAACTGGTTAGAAGTCCCAACACATATGAAGAAGAGTTCAAAGACGAGGGGGCTGACATGTTTATTTACCTCCTCCTCTTTGGAATGATGCTTGAGATTCACGCCCGAGTGAAAGTCTTTGGGCTCATTCAGGAATACTGGGATCGGCCAGTTGCCACCTTTTCGACAGAAGCTGAATATTACAATCATTGCCTGGATTTGATCAAAAAAGTTGAGCGCTTTGTGAGACCGGGAAAAGAGGATCTATATACTTCAGAATATTTCTATGAGGTTTTTTCGTCGATTCAACAGGTGAGCCAGTACGTAACAAAACTTGACTGGCAAGCCGTGATAAATAATTTCCATAATAAAGTCATTCATAAACACAGCGATCCAAAGGCTTTTACCATCGACGGAACCTATAACGGTAGCTTCCAGATTAACATTCAGAAATTCCTTGAATTTATTATTAGGGTAGACGCACCGGTAGCGAAGAAGAGGCGCGACTTTCTCGAACGGCTGACAAAGATACAAAACCTCCTTGCTCATTTATGAACATGCCATCAAAGACTCGTCCACCAAGCGCCAGACAGCAGCCATACCTTCTCAATCTCTCTTTATCAAGCCTCGTAGCAAAGGTCAGCGCGTTTCCATCCAATCCTAACTGGAGGGCTTCGTCCATCCGAAGCAGGAAAAACCGAGGTTGTCATTGATGGCATTCAGGACCTGACGAATGGGCAGGGCCAAATTCAGCGGCAATGAGTCGATGGAATGCCACTCCAGAGAGTCATGTTTATGCGGCGCCATGAGCTGCGGATCGCCGGACCACGAGTCAGCCACGAAGAAGGCCCCCATCCACTCTGTCCCGTCGGAGTCTTGACAATGCAGAAGATGGCCGAATCTGAGCGTGCTCTCGGCAACGATCAGACCGGTCTCCTCAAATAATTCTCGAGCGGCGGCTCGCGCTAAAGATTCACCTCCGTCATGTTTTCCACCAGGGAGACTGAATTGGCCATCGTGCAGCCCGGTGTTAGATCGGCGCAGCAACAGAACACTGTCAGCTCTCAAGACCACCACAAAAACACTTGCAGCGAGTAGGTGCATGGCCGATTCGGTTTCGATACAATCACAATTTAGTTCGAATTGTCGTTGACTGATCCGATCCTGCGCTACCGAACTTGCTCTTCAAATAACTGCTGATCGCTCAGACCTCACGGAGAAGAATAGTTATGATAGTTATGATCAGTTGATACGGATCTCGATTATTGCAGGCTTTGGGCAAAGCACCGGGTAGGATTCTTCAATCATGGTCCGGAACTGAAAACTGAGGGAGCCGCGAAAGGACACAGCACTGGAAGTAGCCTCAGAGAGTCGGCATACCCAAGCCGTACCAAAATACACTTATGAGTTTTTTGAATGTTACTCAGCGAGTATAGCGTGTTCTTTGAGTAAAAGAAAGTAAAATGTCCGGAATAATGGATATAATTATCCACAATAACGGGGATAGGTACTACCGACCCGATCGTTGAAACAACGGTAGTACTGAAGGTTAGCAACTTTCCGCACGTTCAACAATGGTCGGTCAGACTGATCGCTGGCGCGGGCATCCAGGCTTTCAATGCCCCATTCCCACGGCCCAGGCTGCAGTAACTCTTATTTCGCACCAAGGTTAACTTGAAGGGCGACTGTGACCAGGCGGCCTGCTGCTGACACCGCAGTCGCGCGGATGGGAGGCACGATTTCGAACGCCCGCAGCAGGTAATTTCGATTACTTACATGCCCCGAATTTCATAACGGCCGCGATAGGCTGACTGCCCGGCAGGTGCCATGGATCGTAGATATCGACCGGCGAGGTTACGACTCCAGGCTTGATCATCTCAAAGATCGGTCCCAGAGCTCATGGACATGGTTTTTGTCCGGAATAGCAGAATAAGATGTCCACCAAATCTTACGACAGAGCTTTCCGTAACTACTGAATGGGCGCTAAGCAGCGTAAAATCAGCATATTTTATCGTGGCATACATAATGCTTATGGTCAGGCGAATGACGAAAGACTACCGACAAAACTTGCTGAACTCGATTGAAGTCTGGTTATCAAGGCTGACCGACAAGAACTTTTGGGCGGTCTACAATGTCGCTTCGGAGGTCCGGCAACAGGTTCAGTTGTCAGACAAGGCGATCATCGATCTCCGAGCGAAGCTGGTCACGCCCGAAGATCAGCTCTTGACTGCCGAGGAAGTCGAGGACGTGCGTAACGAACTGCAGTGGAGAGCAGTTGAAGCTCTCTGCAGTAAAAAGATTTTCAGCAACGTGATAGTCATCGAGGGCAGCCCGCTCTGGCCGACTCGCCTCTGCGTGTGGGCCGACATTCCGTTATTCAACACTTTTGCCGAACTGATAGATAAGGAGTATGAACGAAGAAGCCATTTCGGAGAGATCAGAAAGCCCGAGCGGCATCTCACCTGGATCTTAGGCTCATTCTATCTGGTGGCCAGCGTGGTGATCCTCGCCTCACTCGTCACTGCGAGTTTGACCGTTCCGCCGTGGTCGCTCCTGATCGTGGCCGTTTGCGCCATCTTGCTGGTGGTGATTATCGGAACGATACTATTACGATACGAAGGCGCATTGAAAGACAAATCTTTCGTGAAACTGATAGTCAAAGCGCTCGGCATCCTGCCGCCTCTTAAGAAATAGGTTCCGCGCCCCGATCTCAGAGGCGGCGCTTTCGCAAACAATCACAACGTCACATTCTGGACCTCGAAGGTCTGGATGGTGTTCGCGGGAAACCAGGACCAGAATCGTTTTCCGCTCAGGCCGGTATCGTTATATTGTCGATACTTATCGCCGGCGCCGGTTTGAGTGTTCCACCGGGTGATCGGCCCGTTGACGGTCGTAAACTTCGATAAGTCGTAGGTGATCCATTGCGCGGTCCCGTAATTGGCGGTCACGATCACCAGTTTGCGAAGCGAGGCGCTGTAGGCGGCAACGGTATTCCCCTCGCCGCCGTCGATGATGGTCATGCCGGGCCGGAGATGGCGCGTATACTGGGCGAGGACGAAGTACTTGGGATTGGAATTGCCGATCCAGTTATCGCCCGGATTGGACTGGACGAGGCCCCATCCGCCGCTGTCGAACGGCTGCCAATAGCACCAGGCGGTCGGCTGCAACCACCGAAAATCCAGATTAAGATTGCTGGCCAGGGACATTCCGCTGGCATCGGATTCACCGTACTCCGAATTCCAGAGCTTCTTGCCGGCCACGGCGCTGAAGAGCAGGTCGCGCCGCCCTCCTCCGTATTGGTAACCGTGCACATTGACCTGACCGACCTGGGATTTCGTCTTGTAACTGAAACTGTTCCAGGTGTTGATCGCCATGGTATAGGTGCTCTCGTCGGAAGCGGCAATGGGGGTGGAGGACATTCCGCGATTGTCCAGTTCGGATCGAAGATAATCGATGACTGATGCCTGCGTGGCGGTATTGAAATGGCAGCCTTCCTGCGTGCCATTGGCGTTCCACCAGTTGGCGATCGGTTCATTGAAGGCGTCGACCGAGGTGAAATTGATGCCCCAATGATCTCTGGCATATTTAGCGACGGTGGCCAGATAGACGGCGTGCTGGCGATAATTCCAGGATTGCAGGTTGTCGTTGGCCCCATTGGCCGCGCCCGAAGGGTTATGGTTGTAACACATCCACCACATGGGCGAATTGGAGAACAGCTCGAAGAGATTGGCGCCGCGGTCGCGGGCCTTCCACATCATATTTCGCTGGTTGGAATCGACCTCCCAGTTCCAACTCGTCGACGCCGGGTCTTCGCTGTACCAATCGAGCCAATAACCCGGGATCTGCTTGAAGGCGGGGATATTGGGAGAGGCCATCATCCGCTCACCGCCGATCGCGTTCAAACTGGAAGCCCCGGCGTTGTAACGAACGATGTTCATCCCGAGGCCCGGCAGACTCTCTCCATTCAGCATGGTGGTTCTCGTGGTGAAAAGAATATTTGCCAGATCATCCCGATTCCCGAAGACATTGGCCCACCACGCCAGCGAACAGCCCCACCCCTCCCAGACGCCTCTCGAGGCCGCCGGATCGATGGTCGTCGTATAATCGGCGCGAACGCGCGGCGCCTCCACCAGGACCGGCATCATCAAGAGCAATGCCAGGCCCAGCCGGGGCCAACGCTTCAAAAGAGAAAATTGCTTCTTTAACGCCCCGCGGTTCGCGGCCGGTTCCATTCTTCTCTTCAGCTTCATCATTGGACTCCTCCGGTTGTTGATAGGGTCAGGAAAATGTCCGCTCAGCGCGGAGACGGACTGTAGAACCTGACCAGCGCGATCTTGTCGATCACGGGCGCGTACGGCGCCCGCAGCAGAATCCCGGGGAAGGTCTGCGACGCGTACGTCTGCCCGTCGAAGTTGGGCCATTCCTCACTGGAGAACCGGATCGTATTGCCGCCTTGTTCCAGCTCCACCGGCACCGTCAGCTCCCAGAAGTTATTCTGATGGAACGAGTGCGGGAACAGGACCCGCACGCCGGCCGCCCCGTTGACGGAGATCTCCGCGTGCCGGGCCAGCGGATCCGGGTTGTAGTGCGTCGCCACCGCCTGCTCCGGGTTGGAGTAGCGGACCCGCATTGCGTAGACGCCCGGCTGGTTGACCGTCACGTGGAAGGTCAGCGTGTTGGCGTTGCCAGGCTCGCCGCCGATGCCGCTGACCGCGGCTCCTCCGCTGGCCAGTGAGAGCGGCGAGACCAGGGCGGCGCCGGCCAGTTCGGCCTCTTCGGCCTCGTAGCTGACCGGCATGAGCGCCCCCGGGATCTCGGTGACCTCGATCCGATCGACCAGCAAGCCTCCGGAACGACCGGTCAGGGTGATCTTGTTGATGCCGCCGGAGAGCGAGACCTTCACCGCCGTGGTGGCGTTGACCGACAGCACGGGCTGGCCGTTCACCGTCGTCTGGGCCTGCCCGCCGCCGCGGGTGTGGACGGTCAGCCTGGACTCGACGTCGGCGGAGGAGTAGACCCAGAACGTCGCCGCGTCGCCCCTGGAGAGCTGCACGACGCCGGCTCCGGAGATCCCTCGCCACTGCGCGTGTGGATTGTGATAGACGATCCGTCCGCCACGCAAATCGGCCAGTTCCGCTTCGTACACGGCGGTGGTGGCCCCCGGGTTCGGCAGGGACAGCAGGATCCGGTCAACGATCGCATCGCCCCTCGTGGCGCGCGTCCCGTCGAGGTTGCGGGCGGCCAGCGAGATGAGGTGGGTCCCGGCGCTCAGTTCGACGACGGTGTCGGTATGATCCCAGACCACCCACTTGTAGCCGAGCGGCAGGAACAGCTCCTGTTCGGCGGCCCCGTCGACGCGCAGAAAGACGTTGGTCGGGCCCTCCTCCAGGATCAGCCCGTACGTGTTGAGCGAGTTGGCGAAGACGCTCAGATCGTACCGGCCGGTCCGTGGCACCTCCACGGTAAAGTCGAGCACGCCGTCCGAACCCGTCCGGAGCCCGCCCACGTTGAACCGGCCGGAGGTGTAGAATCTCGACACGTCCGCGGGCGAACCTTCCGGTCCGTTGCGGCTGTAGCCGATGCCGGTGTACCTGGCGTCCTCCGCCTCGTAGCTGCGCTCCCAGAGCTTGGTCGGCGCGGCGGCGAGCTCACCGTCGCCGGCCGGAGCCAGCACGATCTCGTACGCCGCCGATTCCTCAATGGGCGGAAGCCCTCCGTCTCCGCCGAAATCGAACGCCAGCGAGCCGTTCACCACTTCGACGTCGCGCTCGACGATCAGCTCCGGCCGGGCGGAGTCGCCGACCTGGCCGGTCCACGGGATCTTCCGGATCCAGGCGTGGACGGTCGTGCCGAAGATCTTGTTCGACACCTGGTCGAGCTGGATCCACGACTTGCCGCTCGCCCCGCCGAACAGCACCCGCGCCTGGGCCTTCTCTTCGTCGAGCGCCGCAACGCCCTGCAGCGTGTAGTTCTGGCCCGGATACGGCGGGCTGACCTTGACCGTGCGGCCCGTCATGCTGCCGTACGCGTTGAACAGCCACCACTGGCCGTTCGCGCGGTTGGCCTGCACCGTCGAATCCGAGATGTTACCGTCGATGTTCCAGTACGCCAGATCGGCGTCCACTTTGGACTCCTCGATCGCGGAGATCCACTGGATCATCTGTCCGGGCACCGAGGTGTGATAGTTGAACGCGTACTCGTTGACGTTGATGGGCAACGTAGTCCCGGCGTAGCGCGTACCGGCGAAGATCTCTCGCTCCCAGGCCCGGTAGGTCACGACGCTGGTGCGGACCTGCTCCGGATGGCTCAACTCGTGCCAGGTGATGACCTGCGGGAGGGTGCCGGCCGCCACGGCATGCTGGAGAAAACCTCTGACCTGCTGAAAGAGCACGCTGGTATTGGGCCCCGCGATGCGGGCGTCCGGGATCTTGCCCTTGATCAGCGCGTAGACGCTGTCCCAGGCGGCGAAGTAGGCCGTCGGGTTGTTGAGCCAACTGACGCCGTTGTAGCTCCACATGCCGGTGCCGAACATGTTCCCCTCGGGCTCATTGAAAGGCACGAAGACGATGTGGTCCCGGTACTTCGGATCCAGTTGCAACACCTGATCGACCTGCCTGGCGATCTTCTCCTTGTAGAGCGCCAGCTTTTCTTCCGGCGTGGTGCCGGGCCACTGGTACGGAAAGCCGCGGTGGATATCGGTCATATAGATATAGACGTCGCCACCGGCGCTGTCAGCGAGCGGCCGGACGACTTCGAGAGCGTCGGCGCCCGGATGTTGCGGCCCGTCCTGCGCCTTGGTCGAGACCGTCCGCAGGTGCATGCCCTCGATCAGATTGTTCGTCGGGACACCCGGACCGTACAGACCGTAGAGCGTGCCGGCCGCTCCGCCGTGAAACGGCCCGGTGTCGGTGCCGAGGTCGATGGTGAGCTGGCCGTCGCGGATCACGATGACCGTCGCGGTGACCGTGCGTCCGGCCGCCATGCCCGAGATCGTGAACACGCCGGGCGCGGCGTAGCGGGCCGGATCCACCGCCTGCCAGGTGATCGGGAGATCGCGATCGTAACCGTCGCTGAACGCGGCGCGGACGGTGGCCGGTAAGTTCGGCGCCGCGCCGATGAAGGTACGCATGTCGAAGGCCGCCTGCCTGAGGTCGGCCAGGATCGGCAGCGGGCCGCCGTAGACCTCCGCCACCTGGTCCGCCGACAACGCCTCCCGGTAGACGCGGAAGTCGTCGACCGCGCCGCCGAACAGCGGATCGAAGTAGAAAGATCGGCCGATGTATCCGGCGAACATCGTCGTGGCATCCACCAGCTCGCCGGCGCTCATCGTCGTGGTCGTCCACGCCACGGCCACGCCGTCCAGGTACGTCGTGACGCGGTCGGCCCTGGTGTCGAGCGTCACCGTGATCGTCTTCCACACGCCGGCGGGCAGCGCGGCGCTCCCCGTCACCTGAGCCTCGCCGCCGGCAAACGAGGAGGTCGCGGCGGTGCGCAACAGCCCGTTGCCGTGGTACGGAGTCGTGAAGAGGTATCGGCTGGTGTCTTTGCCGAGCGCGTAGATCCACTGCCACGGCGCGGTGGCGCCGTTCCATCTCGCGCGAATCGAGACGGTCAGGTCGGTGGAACCGGCGAGGATCGAGAGCGGCAGTTGCACATAGGCCCCGGTCGAGTTCGGCGCGCCTCCGGGCAGGCTCAGCGCCAGGCCACCGGTCCCGTCGTTCACCAGCGCGGCGCTCGCGCCGTTGACGAGCGTGCCGTCCAGATGGTTGCCGGACACGTCGGTGATGATTCCGGTGCTCAGGTCATCGGCGTCAAAGTTGTACCGGACGACGGGACCGGGCAGGGCGGCGGCGGCCGGTGCCCCGAAGTTCATCACGGCCGCACCGAGGGTGAGCGCGGTCACGAGGGCGAGCGCCAGGACGCCAACACGCGCCGGTCGAGTTGGGGAAGATGCCATTGTTCCTCCTAAACGGGTGAAGCCATGTCATCGAACCTCATCGGGCCGGCCGGCCGGTAATGATGCCCCGGGTCCTGACCCGCCGCGATTCAGATCGGTCATGGCATCGAAACAAAGGTGGTAATGCTAAATCGATACGACTAGAACTTTGATCATCTAGTTAGAATGGTTACTTGTATTTGTATGAGGATCGTCGTGAGACTGCCACGATCGAATTCAGAGCTGACGCGAACAAAATCCATCTCGATGTTCGGATAGCACAGATCCAAGCAACATAATGTGTGATAGATCGCGATTTAAACAATATCATTGTTTACTTTCCTTGCCAAGAGACAGTAATATCTCGTTAAAGCTCCGTTTTGGAGTTGCAGAAGCCTGTCATTCTTCGCCACGCGGCGAGATTACATTGAAATCCGCTCTTCTGATTAACAATTGCTGAGGGATAGGAGGTTCTCTGATGAAGGTCTTCAACCCTTTAAATGAAGCAGGTCCCGGAAGGAGCTTCAGACTGCTGGCGCTGCTCTGCGCCGTGCTGCTGCCCGTGGCCGGCGCGGCGACGCTTCAGACTCAATCCAGGCCGGCCGCTGGAACCCCGGCGGCTGCCGGAGCGGCGTCTCCGGCGACGGTTGAACCTTTCACCCTCCGGCAGGTAGAGCTGCTCGAGAGCCCGTTCAAAGCGGCGATGGAGCGCAACGCCAAGCATCTGCTCGCGATCGATCCCGACCGGTTGCTGCATAACACGCGCCAGTACGCGGGATTCCAACCGAAGGGCAAACTCTACGGCGGATGGGAAGCACGCGGCATCGCCGGACATTCCCTGGGCCATTATCTGACGGCGTTGTCGCAGCAATACGCCGCGACCGGCGACCAGCGATTCCGCGAGCGCGTCGATTACATCGTCAAAGAGATGGCCGAATGCCAGCAAGCGTACGGAGACGGTTACGTCGGCGCCCTGCCGCCGCTGGAACTCCAGACGATTCGCGGTTTCAAAGAAGGCAAGGTCGATATTCAGGGCAGCTTCAACTTCAAAGGCGGAGCCTGGGTGCCCTGGTACACTCAGCACAAGGTGCTGGCCGGGCTCAAGGATGCCTGGGTGCTGGCCGGCAACCAGCAGGCCAGGACCGTCACGCTCAAGCTGGCGGACTGGGTCGAAGAGATCACCCGCAATCTCAGCGCTGAACAGCGGCAGCAGATGCTGCGCGTCGAACACGGCGGCATGATCGAGACCCTGGCCGAGATCTATCAACTCACGAACGATCGGAAATATCTGGAGACCGCGCGCCGCTTCTATCATGAGGCGATCATGCGGCCGCTGCTCGAAGGCCGCGATGCGCTGGCGGGCATCCACGCCAACACCCAGATCCCCAAGGTCGTCGGGGAAGCCCTGCTCTACGAGGTGGCCGGTGATGCCGACGGGCAACGGATCGCGCAATTCTTCTGGGACCGGGTCGTAAATCATCACACCTACGTGATCGGCGGCAACAGCGACAACGAACATTTCGGCCGGCCCGATCAGCTCGCCCAGCGCCTGGGACCGGCCACGGCCGAATCCTGCAACACTTACAACATGCTGCGGCTCACGCGTCACCTCTTCGGATGGCAGCCGAAGGCGGAATATTTCGACTACTACGAACGCGCGCTCTACAACCACATTCTGGCCTCGCAGGAGCCGCGGCAGGGCATGTATGCGTACTTCATGTCGCTCAAGCCGGGACACTTCAAGACCTACAGCACGCCCGACGATTCGTTCTGGTGCTGCGTGGGTTCCGGGATGGAGAATCACACGAAATATAACGACTCGATCTATTTTCATGGGGCGGATCAGCTCTATGTAAATCTCTTCATTCCCTCGCGGCTCACCTGGCAGGAGAAAGGGCTGGTGCTGGAACAGAAGACGGCCTACCCGCGCGAGGGAGAGGTCGAACTGCGCGTGACCCCGAAGAGTCCGCTGGCTCTGCGCCTGAAAGTGCGCTCCCCGCGATGGGCCGAGGGTGGGCTGCAATTCCGGCTGAACGGGAAGCCGATCCAGACGGAGCCGCAGACCGGCGGCTACACGGAGATCAGCCGCACCTGGCAAGCGGGCGACGTCTTGCAAGTCAAGATCCCGCTGAAGGTGCGGACGGAGGCCATGCCCGACGATTCCGACAAGCTGGCCTTCCTGTATGGTCCGTTGGTCCTGGCCGGCGATCTCGGGCCGGTGCCCGCCGGCCAGAGCTTTCCTTACGCGCTCGACCAGACCGACAACTTCCACCAACCAGTGGCGGAGGTTCCCGTGCTGCTGAAGGCCGCGCAACCGCCGTCCGCCGAGGTGAAGCGAATTCCGAGCAAGCGCGAACTGGTCTTCCAAATCGCCGGAACGGCGCGGCCGCGGGATGTGATCTTGCGCCCCTTCAATGAACTCTTCTACCGGTACTACAACGTTTACTGGGATGTCATGACGCCCGAGCAGTACGAGAAACGGCAGGCCGACCTCAAAGCGGAGGCCGCGCGCCGGGCCGCACTCGAAGCCCGCGTCCTCGACGAATACCGGCCGGGCGAGCAGCAGTCCGAGGCAGATCACGGGCAGCAGGGTGAAAAGACCTCCACCGGCTACTCGCAGGGCCGCAAACTGCGCCATGCCGAAGACGGCGGATGGTTCTCCTTCAAGATCAAGGTCACGCCCGATCAGCCGGTCGAACTGCTCTGCACCTATTGGGGCGGAGAGACCGGCAAACGCACCTTCGATCTCCTGGTCGACGGCCAGCCACTCGCCACCCAGACTCTGAATAACGACCGGCCGGGCGCATTCTTCGATCGGACGTATCCCATCCCCGCCGAGTTGACGCGCGGCAAACAGACGATCGAGGTTCGCCTGCAGGCGCATCCCGGTAACTTCGCCGGGGGGCTCTTCGGCGCCCGGGTCCTGCGCGGCCGTTCGGAACCGGCGCCGCCGGCACCCAACCGATGATCGCGATCCGGTCCAGATCTCGATTCGGGCTCGCCAGCGACGGCGACACCAATCTCAGGTTTGGCCCCTTGATCGAGATCTCCCGGCCGGGATATAGTCTGGCCGCGATGGCGGCAAGTTGCGGCGCCGGCAGACACACGCAACTGAAACTGATCCAACGGTGAGGGAATGACAGATGGGTGCAGAAGTCAGCAGCCGGGCTCTGATTGAGAAGTTCTACCAGGAATTAGATAACATATCCAATGAATACGAGGAGCTGACCGACACGGACGTCCGAGAGGCGATCCACCTCACGCTCAATTACTTTTTTGTCTGGGGCAAGAAGGACCGCGAGCTTCCAACTTCATACAGCATGTTCAGGATAGAGGGCGATCGGGCCGTGGCCCAGGCAGTGAAAAATTTTCTGGTGGCTGCGGCCGACAGCTCCGAGATCGCGAATACTCCTTTGGGGCAGCCACGGCTCGACCTCCTGCAAAATCATGAGATAGAAACGCCGAATGGGAGCCAATATGATGAGTTTATCGGCCATGCCGACCAACCATTGCCCCCCGATCCACTGCCCGCCTATCTATTTCGTGTGAAGGATGACGACGATCAGTAGTCTGGGAAAATTTTCGTCCCTCAACGCTCTGGAAAGTACTCAAGATGGTGGCCGGAGCGGATCTTCGATCCCTGTGAGAACAGGCGCTACTCCTGGTGGAGAGCACTGATCGGATCTATTCGGCTCGCGCGACGGGCCGGGATGAAGCTCGCCAACAGGGCGGCCGCCATCAGCAGAGCGACCATCGCGGCGAGAGTCAACGGCTCCATGGGCCGCACTCCGGGCACCACGTGTTTCAATAATCGTCCGGCCGCCAAAGCCGCCACCGTTCCCAAACCGGCGCCGATCAGAATCATTCCGAAGCTTTGCCGCAAGACCAGCCATAAGACCTGATGGGCATCGGCCCCGAGCGCCATCCGGACCCCGAGTTCCGGGATGCGCTGGGTCGTCCGGTAGGCCAGCACGCCATAGATGCCGACACAGGCCATCAGCAAGGCCAGTCCGGCGAAGATGCCGAACAACAGCATGAGAAAGCGTTGGCGGGCGAGCGAAGCGCTCACGAGCTGCTCCATGGTGCGAACGGCATAAAACGTCTGATCGCCGTTCGCGCCGCGTAGTTCCCGGTTCATCGGGCCGACCAGATCCAGAGGCGGAATCTTCGTTCGCACGGCGATCGACATGATGGTCGAAAAGAACCCCAGAATCCGATCGGGCACCTGGGCAAAGGGATAGTAGATCTGATCGCGGACCCGCGATTGATCATCACCCGCCAGCCCCCAATGCCGGACATGCCCGACCACCCCCACGATCCGCAGGGGAGCGGGGCCCATCGCCTGGATCCAGAGGTATTTGCCGACGGCGTCCTGCCCGCCGAAAGCATGTTGTTCCAGATACTCGTCGATCACGACAACCGGTTCACGGTTGAGGCGATCGCCTTCATCGAAGAACCGGCCCCGGCGCAACGGAATCCCCATCACCTTCAGATAGTCGGGCGTGGCCGTCGAAGCCAGCGCGAGCGGCGCCTGGTTCAGAGGCGGCGGAGTGGGCGTGGTCCAATAGGACAGCGAGTTCTCTCCCTCGCGCATGGGGATGATGTCGGCCAGCGCCACCGATTCGACATCCGGGATGCGGCGAGCCTGATCGAGCACCTCCTGCCAGGCGGCCCGAATCTGCTCCGGGTTCGAGAGCGCTCCCGTCGAGAGCGCGAACCGGGCGGTCAGAACGTTCCGGACGTTGAGGCCGGGGTCCAGAGCAGAGAGCGCCAGAAGCGTGCGCCCGAGAATTCCGGCGGAGGCCAGAAGCACGACCGCGAGCGCGATCTCGGAGATGACGAAGATGCTGTGCAGCCGACGCGTACTCCCGGTCAGGCTTCGGGCTCCGGCACGAAGCACCCGTTCCAGACTGTCGACGGGAACGCGCAAGGCCGGCGCCAGCCCGAAGAGGATCCCGCTGGCAATCGAAACGATCAGGGCGAAGAGCAAGACCCGTCCATCGAGCCGGATCTCCTCGGCGCGGGGCAGACGGCCCGGCCAGAGCAGAATGAATCGCTGGACGCTGAGGATGGCGAGGAAGACGCCGATCGCGCCTCCGGAGAGCCCCAACACCGCGCTCTCGGTCAGAAATTGACGGATCAAACGACCACGGCTCGCGCCGAGCGCGACCCGCACCGCGATCTCCCGCTCGCGTGAAACCGCCCGCGCCAGCAACAGGCTGGCGATGTTCACGCAGGCAATGAGCAGCACCAACCCGACCGCGGCCAGCAACAGCCAGAGCGTCGAGCCGACCTCTCCGACCAGTTCCTCTTGCAACGGGCGGACCGGCATGCTGAGCCCGGCGTTCGAGTCCGGATATTGCTGAGCCAGTTGGCGGCTGATCAGCGCCAGTTCGGCCCGGGCCTCGGCCAGCGCGGCGTCGGGCCGGAGGCGAGCCACCACGTGGACGAATCGAGCGGCGCGATTCTCCATTCGCGGCTCAGGGTTCTGGCCGAGCGGAGTGAAGACATCCACTTCACCGGACAACTGGAATCCAGCCGGCGCGATCCCCGCAATCGTATACGGTTTGCCGTCCAGAACGATCCGTCTCCCGACCGCCGCCGGATCTCCACCGAAGCGGAGCCGCCACAGGTCATGGCCGATAATCACGACCGGCGTCGCGCCCGGCCGATCTTCATCAGACCTGAAAGCACGCCCGTGCTTGAGCGCGACTTTCAGCACCGAAAACAGCTCAGCCGAAATCTGCCGGCCGGCGGCGTAGGCGGGCTCTCCAGGCTCGCTGATCGTGCTTCCACCGTAAGCCCAGGCCGCCATTTCAAGCGAGCGGCTCTGACGCCTGGCGTCCGTGAAATCGAGGTTCGAGAATCCCCAGAACTCGCCGAAGTTCTCCATCGATCCGTGGACGGTGACCAGCCTCTCCGGCTCCGGATACGAGAGGGGTCTCAGCAGCACGCTGTTAAGAACGGTAAACATGACGGTCGTGGCGCCGTTGCCCAGGGCCAGGATCAACAGGGCGATCGCCGCAAACCCCGGCCGCCGCCGAAGGGCCCGAATCGCATAGCGGAAATCGGTCCAGAGATCCTCCAGCCAGCGAGTGCCCCGCGCATCGCGGCATCGCTCCCGCACCTGCTCGAGGCCGCCGAGCGTCAGCCGCGCCCGCCGGCGCGCCTCCTCAGGATCGCAGCCGGCCTCAATCAGTTCGGCCAGGTGCCGGTCCAGATGAAAGCGCAACTCCCGATCGAGCTGCTCCTCCATCCGCTTTCGATGCCATAAACGATACCACCAGTTCATTTCAGGCCTCCCTCTCGACAGTCCGAGGAATCAGGCCGAGAGCCGTCGCCGGACTCGGCGCCCCCATCGCCTCGCACTTCTACATATTAGCGGCAGATATGTAGAAGTACAAGATATCTCGAGACGGCACGAAAATATCGATCACTTCGAAACCGATTTTGCGAGCAAGTAGTCGGGAGATTGCCGGAAAAATTCCGCGACATGTTTCCCTTCCTCGCCGGAGTAAGAGTTGAGCAATAACCATGGATTGCGCGCCCGGATTGCTTCGAGAGTCGCCACCCTCCCGGAGAATCGGCGGTGTGCAGGATTAAAAACCGAAAGAGGTACCGTTGAGGTAAACATATGGCTGATATACTGTTGAACGTCGCGCCTTACCTGGGAGCGACCGGCACCGCGTTGAGCAATATCGACGACAACAACACCGGGGCCGATGATTTCGCCGCCGAGTTGCTGATCTATGCGGGAGAAGTAATTGCCGCGGTGGCCGCAGACGAGGAGATCCCGGCCTTTCCGGAAGCGGTCCGAGCCGGAACCTCCGATCGGATCTCAGGGATCGCGCGGGTCTCGCTGATCGTCGCCAACTCGATTCTGACGGTCGTTCAGTTCCAGGTGGCCGGCCGCGCCGCCAGGATCCTGAAGTACGTCAATCAAGCGATCCGGAACCTGTTGGCCGGCATACCGGTTCCCGCAGCTCCGACCATCTAGAGACCGTCTCTTCAGCGTCCCAGCCCTTCGACCCCGCCGCTCAGAACAGGTGCCCTGTCGGCCAGGGGGTTCGCCCTCTGGCCGCGTCGGACAACTGTCCGTCAAACTGCGCGGCAAAATCGGCGAAAGTTGTTTGACCGTTATCCACGGCCAAGGTTCCACCGGCGATCACCATGGCGACCTCGTTGATGCCGATGAAGCCTAGAATCTGTCTCAAGTAGGCGCTCGCGCTGTCGCACGATTCCCATTTCGTTCCGGGCGCGAAACTGCTGCCCGCCGCCAGAATGACGGTCGCTCTCTTGCCCCGCAGCGCCCCCTCGTATTGCGTCGTGACGGTGACCCCGACCCGAACGATATGGTCGATATATGCTTTCAACGCGGCGGGGATCGAGAAATTGAACATGGGCGTCCCGATCACCAGATGGTCGGCGGCCATCAGTTCGGCGATCAATTCATCGGAGCCCCTGATCGCCTCCTTCATTTCGGGCGACTGCTGCTCGGGAGGAGTGAAAGCCCCGCCGATCCAGGACAGATCGACGAAGGGCAACCGCGTCTTCATCAGGTCACGCCGGATAATTTCACCGTCGGGGTGCGCGGCCATCCAGTGCTCGATAAATCTGACGGTGAGTTTGCGGGAGATGGAGTTCCCCAAACGAGGGCTCACCTCGATCGCCAGGAGTGCGGACATCCGGGTTGCTCCTATCTCGCGTCTTTCGCGGTTTGAATCTCAAGGTACGACTGCAACCGCGCCATGACTTGCGGCCAGCCTCGATGGCTCTCGCGAGCCTGTTTAGTCGCAAGCCCCGAGTGGGTCAGGCGGACCGTGGTCAAGCCGTCCCGCTCCTCCAGGTCGAAACGAACCAGGGTCACGGTGGCGTCCGCTTGCCAGTCGGGAAGCCAGGTGAACTCGAGCAGGCGCGGGCATTCGATGGAGCGATACTCGCCGCGCACGGTGAAAGGCCCCCCGTCCACTCGCAAGCCGCGCATCGACCAGGCTCCGCCCGGACGCAGGTCCGACTCCATGTGGGTCATCCGGAACTTCCCCTCCGACCCCCACCACCGGATCCGCTGTTGCGGATCGGTGAGCGCTTCGAAGACGCGCTCCGCTCGGGCTTGGATGGTGATCTCCTTGATGATCCGATCGTTGGTCGGCGTTGGATTCATGGATTCTCCTCGACATAACGTTTGAGACTGCGCAGACTTTCATCCCAGAACGCCTCGTAGTCCCGAAGCCATTCATCGACCGCGCGCAAGGGTCCGCCGTTCAACTCGCAGATGCTCGCGGTGCCCTCCTTTCGCGTGACCACCAGGCCCGCGCCTCGCAGCAACCGCAGGTGCTTCGAGATCGCCGGGCGGCTGGTCCGAAAATTTCGCGCCAGTTCGCCGACCGTGGACGGGCCGCCGCGCAGCAGACCGAGAATCTCCCGCCGGGTCGGATCGGCGATCGCTTTAAAGACCAGCTCACGTTGTCGGCGTTTAATCGTAACCATCGGGTTACCAAGATGGTAACCATGCGGTTACCATCTGTCAAGCGGACGGGCGGAAGCGGAAAGCGGTCTTGAACAATTCAAGCGGTCACGATAAGATGCCGCGCCTGACAGCATCAAAATCTCTGCTCACAGCCCTTGCGGTAATTGATCAAACTCGGTCGAACGTTCTCTGGAAATCGAATCCAGTTGTCGGCGGAAATCTATTGTTATGGTTGACGGAGGCATCGGAATGGCTCAGCCCTTTTCCTCAAGACCTGTCGGTCGTCAGGATCGCTTTAAGATCTTTCATTACGGACTCGTGCTCTGCATCGCCTGGTCGGTGGTTCAGCTTCAAGCGCCCAGCTCCGGACTCTGCGCCGGAGCGGTCCAATCGGCGCCGCAGGCCCCATCGGCGCAGCCGCTCGAACCGGGCAGACCGGTTGAGCGAGAGCTGGCCGGAGGCCAGTCTCACGCTTATCGAATCGCCCTCAAGGAGGGGCAATATGTCCAAGTAGTGATCGAGCAGCGCGGCATTGATGTCGCGGGGATCCTGTTCGGGCCGGACGGCCGGCAACTCGTGGCGCTCGATACCGATAGCAGACCCCGCGGGGAGGAGAGGATCGAGCAGGTCGCGGATCGCCCGGGCGACTATCGGATCGAAGTTCGCCCCAAACTGAAGGGGGCGACGGCGGGACGCTACGAGATTCGGATTGAGAACTTGCGGGAGGCGACCGAGACTGATCGCACTCTGCATGAAGCCCGTCAACTGGCGATTCAGTCAGCCTCGTTGCGTGATGCGGGTAAACCCGGCGAGGCGATTCCGTTATCCGAGCGCGCGGTGGCCATGCAGGAGAAGCTGTTGGGGCCGAATCACCTGGCGGTCGCGGTGACCCTCCATAATCTGGCCCTGCTCTACAGCGACAGGGGCGAGTTCGGAAAGGCCGAGCCGCTCTATCAACGGGTGCTGGCCATCTGGGAGCAAGCCCTGGGGCCGGAACATCCACTGGTAGCCAATGCTCTCAACAATCTGGCCAACCTCTATAACTTCACCGGCGACTATGCGAAGGCGGAATTGCTCTATCAACGCGCCCTGGCCATCCGGGAGAAAGTCCTGGGACCGGATCATCCGGAGGTGGCGTGGGCGCTCGCCAGTCTGGGCGCCATCTACTTCTTAAAGGGCGATTATGAGAAGGCGGAAACTCTGTATAAACGTTCACTGGCCATTCGCGAGCGGGTGTTCGGGCCGGAGCACCCGGCCGTGGCCAGCGTCGTCAACAACCTGGCGATCCTCTACTACAATAGCAACGATTACGTGAGAGCCGAGCCGCTCTTTCTACGGGCCCTGGCCATCAAGGAGAAGACGCTGGGGCCGGAACACCCGGACCTCGCCGGTACGATCAACAACCTGGCGGCCTTCTACCAGGATCGAGGGGACCATCTGAAGGCCGAACCGCTCCTCCAGCGGGCCCTGGCGATCTGGGAGAAGGCCCTGGGGCCGGAGCATCCGAAGATCGCCATCGTCTTTCACAATTTAGGCAAGAGCGCCCGGGAGACAGGAATGCCCGCGAAGGCGGAACAGTTCTATCAGCGCGCCCTGGCCATCCGGGAGAAGACCCTGGGACCGGAGCACCCCGAGTTGGCATCGACTCTCGCCAGCCTGGGGGGCCACTACGTTGACGAAGATGAGTATGCGAAGGCGGAGCCGCTCTTGAAGCGGGCCCTGGCCATCTGGGAGAAAGTATTCGGAGAGCGGCATCTCGACCTCGCCCTCCCTCTGGACGAACTCGGCCGCCTCTACCGCTATCAAAAGGATTTTCTGAAGGCCGAGCGGTTCTTCCAACGAGCGTTGACCATCAAGGAACAGGTCCTGGGACCGGAACATCCCCAGGTCGGTTACTCCTGCTATTATCTGGCCGAGGTTTATGCGGCCAAGGGTGAGCTGGCTCAGGCGGTTAAATTTCAGTCCCGCGCCAACACGATCAGAGAACGCAACTTCGCCCTCAATCTCGACCCGGGCTCCAACCGCCAGAAACAGGCGTATCTCGCGCTCTTTTCGTCAGAGACCGATTTCACGCTCTGGCTCCACAGCCAGGCCGCTCCGAACGATCCGCAGGCGCGCGATCTGGCCCTGACGACCTTGCTGCGCCGGAAAGGCCGCGGGTTGGATGCCGTAGCCGATGTCGCGGCAGCCTTGCGACGCCACGCGCTTCCGGAAGATCAACAGCTCCTGGATCAACTGACGCGGACTCGCTCGCAGTTGGCCGGCCTCATCCTCAAAGATTCCAATTCGATTAAATCCGAGACTTACCAAACCCAGTTGCGGTCGCTGGAAGAGAAGGCCGAGGAGTTGGAATCGGTGTTGAGTTCACACAGCGCCGAATTTCGCGGGCAGACGCAACCGGTGACGATCGCCGCGGTGCAGAAAGCGCTCCCCGCCGGAAGCGCCCTGGTTGAGTTCTCCACCTACAATCAGTTTGATCCGCAGGCCGGAAAGCGCGGATCGCCGCACTACCTGGTCTATCTGCTGACGGCGCAAGGTCCACCCAAATGGGTAGACCTCGGCGACGCCGCCCCCATCGATCGCGCGATCGACCTCTGGCGCAAGGCCCTGCGCGATCCGAAACGGGCGGACGTCAAGCGGCTGGCCCGCGCGGTCGACGAGCGGGTCATGCGGCCCGTCCGGGCCCTCCTCGATCAAACCTCCGGGGAGCCGCGCCAGTTGCTGATTGCGCCCGACGGCCTGCTCAATCTGGTGCCTTTCGCCGCTCTGGTCGACGAACAGAATCGATATCTGGTCGAACGATCTGCGATCAGCTATCTGACGAGCGGGCGTGACCTGCTGCGCGTCTCAGTTCCGCGGCCCACCGAAACCCCCGCGCTGATTGTGGCCAATCCCGCCTTCGGAAGACGGGCGACCGTGCCGGTCCCCGCAGATCAGAACCCGGAACACGCTCCGGCCGACCAGCAGGCCGACCGGCAGATCAGCAGGCCGACCGGCCGTCAGAGCCAGGTTAAGATCGATCCGACCCAGATCTTCTTCCAACCGTTGCCGTACACTGAGGGTGAGGCGGCGGCCATCAAAACACTCTTGCCGGAGGCCAGAATGCTGCATTTGAAAGAGGCCACCGAGGCCGCGGTTAAACAGTCCAAAGCCCCACGCATTCTGCATATCGCGACGCATGGCTTCTTCTTCGAGAACCAGGAGGCTCAGTCTGGAGCGGCTCCGGAGAACTCCGATGAATCGGCTCGGCGCTCGGCCGGCCTGCGGCTCAGCAAATTGGCGGTGAAGATCAAAGATCCGTTGCTGCGATCAGGTTTGGCGCTGGCCGGAGCCAATCAGGGAGGGAATGAAGATGACGATGGCGTGTTGACCGCGCTGGAGGTGGCGGGGCTGGATCTCTCGGGGACCGAGCTGGTGGTGCTCTCCGCTTGTGATACCGGAGTGGGCGAGGTGAAGAACGGCGACGGCGTCTATGGACTGCGCCGGGCCCTGGTCCTGGCCGGGTCGGAGACGCAGATCATGAGCCTCTGGCCGGTCTCGGATCAGGCGACCCAGGACCTGATGGTGGCCTACTACAGCGGCTTGACCAAGGGACAGGGGCGCGGCGAGGCGTTAAGACGCGTCCAGTTGACGATGCTCAAAGATCTGAAACGGCGGCACCCCTTCTATTGGGCCAGTTTCATCCAGTCCGGGGAGTGGACGAAACTGGAAGCCCGGCGATAATCGTGATCTTGGGATGTGCTAGAATTTCAGTTAATGGAAAAAAGAGACGACTTTGAGATAATTACGTTCGATTGCTATGGAACCCTGATCGACTGGGAAGGTGGCATCGTTCGCGCCTTCCAGTCCGAAGCCGCGCGTGAGGGGCTGGAGCTCGACGCCGGGAGCATTATTTCGGCCTACATGGCGGAAGAGCCGGGAGTTGAAGCGCAGGTTTACCGTCCCTACACCGAAGTCCTGGCGGAGACGGCCCGCCGGGTGGCGGCGAGGCTCGGATGGGCGATCACGGCTGAAAGCGCCGGCTTTCTCGCCGCGAGCCTGCCCGGATGGCTCCCCTTTCCCGACACCAATCCGGCGCTCGAACAGCTAGCTCGCCGATACCGGCTCGGGATTCTCTCCAACATCGATGATCATCTGCTGCGAGCGACCATCAGCCACTTCACCGTCAACTTCGACCTGATCGTGACGGCGGAGCAAGTTCGGTCATACAAGCCGGGTCCGGCACACTTTGAGGAGGCCCGACTGCGCCTCGGCGAAAAACGACAGATGCACGCCGCCCAGAGCTATTTTCACGACGTGGTGCCTGCCACCCGGTTGAACCTCCCCGTGGTCTGGGTAAACCGGAACGGCGAAGCCCGCCCGGCAGGCGGGCCCGGGCCGACGTTCGAGGTTCGAGATCTCTCCGAGTTGGTCAACCTGTTATCCGGGTTATAGACTTTGCCGACTACCAACCAGTACCTGTCCGGATGTTTAGTATTAGAGCCCCTTCTTACTTTCCACCTCCTTTATAATGCACGGGAGATTGACAAAGTATGGTTAAAGAATGTAATTTGGCCCGCGTCACAAGACTCGATAATTCCCCCCTTTCTAGATAACTCAATGACGGCTGATCCCTATTCCCCGGGAGTTCAGTCGGATTGAGCACCATACGTTATCACTAGCCCCAATCCGATCTTCATAGCATAGCTCTTTGTTCGCTTAAAACAATAAGTCTCCCTAATAATACGTTCTCCAGTTACTCCCCAAGCTACTGACGGGACGAGTGTCTCTGAGCAGGCGAGGCGGCCTCACCCTTCGCGTCTACTCACAGGCTTCGCTTGCGCCGGTAGAGGTGTGTGCACGTGCCTCCGGATCGCCGCTCGGCTCGATGGTAGAAGTGTGCCTTGACGACGACCCGATAACCGATCTGCGCTCAATAATCAGTCAGGTAATAATCCATTAATTCCCGGTTGGGCCGCGCTCGGCCTAACCGATAGTAAGGAGACCTACAATGAACGTAGTTAAGCTCGCAACCACCCTCTGCTTCATGTTTATGGTGGCGTTTATTTTACTTACTACCTATTCCCGCCCGGTAATCGGCCAGGAGGCTCCGACCGAAGCCCCGGCCGGATTCGATAACCTGACCAATGGGTTGATCGATCAGGCCACTTATGATGAAGCGCTCGCGACGTTCAGCGAGCGAGACGAGATCGCCGATGGCCTGGGGCCGGTCTACAATGCCCAGGCTTGCGTTGAGTGCCATCAGAATCCGATCCCGGGCGGAATCAGCCAGATCACCGAGTTGAGAGCCGGGCACGAGGACGACGACAAGTTCATCCCCCATCCCGGCGGCACGCTCATCAATTCGCGGGCGATCGATGCCGGTTTTCAGGAACGGCTGATGAACGGCAATGAGGTCCAGGCCTTCCGCACCTCGCTCAACCTGCTCGGCGACGGTTTCGTCGAGGCGATCGACAGCAACACCCTGCTGGCGATCTATAACAACCAGCCCTCCGACATGCGCGCCATGACCCTCCAGGTTCCGGTGATGGAAGCGCCCGGCATCAGCAGCGAAGGCCGTTTCGGCTGGAAGAACCAGCATGCCAGCCTGCTCTCGTTCTCGGGCGACGCCTACCTCAACGAGATCGGGGTCACCAACCGGCTCAACCTGCTCGAGAATACCTGCAATGGCAGATCGGTCGCCCCCTGCGATCCGATCCCGGACCCGGCGCCCAATGGGGAAGATGCCGAGAATGACATCGATATCTTTACCCAATTCATGCGGGCCACCAAAGCGCCGCCGCGCGACGCGGTGCTGGCCGCCACCCCCGAAGCCCTCGCCGGCTCGCGCGTCTTCGATGCGATCGGCTGCAATATCTGCCACGTCCGCAATCTCACGACCGCGCCGGCCGGCACCGCCATCAACGGAGGGACGTTCATCGTGCCTCCGGCTCTCGGCAACAAGGTCATTCATCCATTCAGCGATTTCGGCCTGCACAACGTCGATACCGGCGATGGAATCGTCCAGGAAGGGCTGCCGTCCAAGACCCGGAACAGAATGCGCACGGCTCCGCTGTGGGGTGTCCGCACCCGCGAGCGGCTCATGCACGACGGTGAATCACTGACCTTCAATCGAGCCATTCTGCGCCACGGCGGCGAGGCCACCAGGGTCATCAACAGCTACAAGGATCTCAGCGACTCGAATAAGGCTCGCCTGATCGCGTTCCTGAGTTCGTTGTAGCCGGAGCCGAGAGCGGGCGGAAGGCCGCCCGGCTCATCGGAGCGAGACCTCCCGGGAGAAGCGCCGAGTGACCGTTCGGCGCGTCTCCCGGGGGCGGACCCGGTTCCCAATCACAGCTATGATCAACAGGAAAATACTCACTCCTCTACTCTGGGGCGCGGCCGTCCTCTGCGGTTCGCTCGCCGCCGGTTGCACCAGGCCCCAATCCATCTCGAAATTCGACGCGAAGAGCGAGGCCGCGCCGGAGAGATCCGGCCCGGCCATGATCTCGCCGCCGCAACCGGCCGAGGTGCGCGAAAAGATCGCCCGTGTCTACCGGCAGACGGTCGAGGTCTACACTGAAGACGGACTTCACTGCTTCTCCGGCGATTTCAACGGCGATTCGTCGGCGGATCTGGCGGTCGAGGTGACCCCGGCGGCGGGCAGGCTCGACCAGATCAATAGCGAACTCGCGAACTGGCTGATCTCGGATCCACACGCCGCCGCCGCGGCACGGCGTTCCGTGCAAGTGGAGCGGCGCGAGATCTTGCTCGCCGTCATCCACGGGTATGGCCCCCTGGGCTGGCGCGATTCGGAGGCCCGGCAGGCCTATCTGCTCAAGAATGCGGTCGGGGAGCAGATGGAATTGCAGTCTCCCGCCGGTCTCGAGGCCGCGACAAACCGGCGGATGTTCCATGGAGACGTCGTCAAGGAACGAGTGGCGGGCGAAGAAGGTTTTCTGTACTGGACCGAAGGCAGGTAT
>DATEFT010000833.1:0-2922 GCA_035280505.1 Blastocatellia bacterium
CGAAAAGTGAGCGAAGCGCGGTAGGCATCGATCAAGTCATGTGAGGCCGGCGAATTGTCAAAGTCCTGGATGACAATCGGAAGATCGTTCACCGTCAGCGAGATCGCGGTCCCCATCAAGATCAGCAGAAACAACGGGAGCCCCAGGGCCAGCGCGAGCGTCCGCCAATCGCGAACGATCTGGGTCAACTCTTTCCTCACCTGTGCAATGATTCTTCTCATAATTCTTAAAAGTCTAGACTTCCCCAGGCTCAGTCTTCTGAAGCAACTTTCCCTTCCTGCCGTGCCTTTTCGACCACGCTGATGAAGACATCTTCCATCGAGAAGCGCGATTCGCGCACGCTGATGACGCGGATTCCGTTCGATTCGAGCTTCTCGACCGTGGCCCGCTGACCGCTCTCGACCTCGGCATCGATGATGACGTGGAGCCGGTCGCCGAAGAGCGAGACCCGCCAGCGCTCTTCATCACGCTTGAGCAGATCGGCCGCGCGTTGCGGCTGATCGACGATTAATTCCAGGAGATGGCCGGGCTGCTCGCTCTTAATGCCGCTGGGGCTGCCCTCGGCCACCAGTTCACCGGCGACCATAAAACCCAACCGGTTGCACTGCTCGGACTCTTCGAGATAGTGGGTGGTCACCAGAATGGCGGTCCCGGCATCCGCCAGCCGATTGATCATGGTCCAGAAGGCGCGGCGGGCCAGCGGATCCACGCCGGAAGTAGGTTCATCCAGAAAAAGCACGCTCGGCTCGTGCATGATGGCCGCGCCGAAAGCCACCCGCTGCTTCCATCCTCCCGGCAGACTGCCGGTGATCTGAGCCTCTTTCCCTTCCAGCCCCGCGAAGGCGAGCACCCATCGTTTCTTCTCTTCGCGCTCCTGCTCCGGCACTCCATAGACCCCGGCGAAGAAATCGAGATTCTCTTCGATCGAGAGATCGTCGTAGAGCGAAAACTTTTGTGACATGTATCCGATCCGCTGGCGGACCTCCCGGGATCGTAGGCTGCCGCGCTCGCCTGCGAGTTGAATCTCGCCGCCGGTCGGGTCGAGCAGCCCGCAGAGCATCTTGATCGTGGTGGTCTTCCCGGCCCCGTTGGCGCCGAGCAGCCCGTAGATCTCTCCATAATGAATCTGGAGGCTGACATCCTTGACGGCCGTAAAGGCTCCGAACTGCTTGGTGAGATTGGTCGCGCCGATCGCGACCTGGCCATGCAGCCCACGATGGTCCAGCCGCCCCGGAAATGGTTGCTCGTAGATCTTCTGCCCGAGAGCGCGCAAGGTCGCGACAAAGACGTTCTCGAGGGTCGGCTCATCGACTCTTAAATCTTCGATCCGAATTCCCGCGGTGTTCAGCTTCTCTTCGAGGATCCGTCGGGCCTCGTCCGGCCGTGGCGCCATCACATCCAGGCGATCGCCGAATCTCTGGACATCGAGGATCTCTTGATCCGGTCCGGTAAGCTTGGACAGCAGCGCCTCCGCCTGGCCCAGGTTGGAGGCGCGAACCTCCAGCCGTTTCGCCCCCAGGCTCGCCCGGCGCTGGGCCGGTGTGCCGGCCTGCCGAATCTTCCCCTCATACATCAGCGCGACCCGGTGACATCGTTCGGCCTCGTCCAGGTAGGGAGTCGCGACCATGATGGTCAAGCCGTCAGCCGCCAGGTGCGCCAGAGCATCCCAAAATTCGCGGCGCGATACGGGATCGACGCCGGTGGTGGGCTCATCCAGCAACAACACTTTGGGTTGAGGCACCAGCGCGCAGACCAGCGCCAGTTTCTGCTTCATGCCGCCGCTCAATCGACCGGCGAGCCGGTCGGTGAATCGATCCATGTCGAAGAGCCGTAGATACGTGTGGGCCCGACCGGCAATCTCTGCGTGCGGCACCCCGCGCAGGTCGGCAATGTAACGAATGTTCTCGGCAACGGTCAGGTCCGGATAGAGGCTGAAGTTCTGCGTCAAGTAACCGGTCTGCGACCTCATCTCGCGTGCCGGACGGCCGAAGACCTCAACGGAGCCGGCCGTCGCTTCCATGACGCCAGCCAGAATCTGAAAAGTGGTGGTCTTGCCGGCGCCATCCGGTCCGATCAGGCCGAAGATTTCGCCCGTGGTGACCTCCAGGCTGATTCCCCGAACGGCCTCGATGGAACCGTAGCGTTTCCAAAGTTCGTTGACACGAATGGCGACCCGCCCGGGCGGATCTTGATCTCGATTCCTGGATACTGCGACATCGGAATCCAGCGTTATCATCTCCTTCGCCTGTTCTCAGGCCATCGGTCGCCGCTGACGAGGATCTCGCCGTCGGCGGGCATTCCCGGTTTGCCGTATCCGAAGCCGCTCTTGATCAGGAGTTTGACTCCGACCACCTGCTTCACTCGATCATCGCGGAAATAGGTGTTCTCGGGCGTAAACATGGCCTCCGGATCGACCCGCGAGACCTGCGCTTCCAGAGGCTGATTGGGATTGGAGTCCAGATAGACGCGGGCCGGCTGGCCCACCTTGACCTTTCCAATTTCACCCTCCGGCACGAATCCCCGCAGATAGACTTTGGTCAAATCGACCAGGGTCACGATGGGAGTCCCGGCCGTCACGACCTCTCCCGGTTCGGCGGTCCGGGTCGTCACGGTCCCATCGAAAGGCGCGGTAACGGTCAAATCATATCGGTTGGCCTGGGCTTCCAGCAGTTGGGCGCTGGCCTGTTGGATGTTGGCGGCGGCGCTGGCCACTTCGGCCTCTTGCTGGGCGATCTGTTTTCTCACGGCCTCGGCGCCCGCGCCGCGAATCTCCGGATTGGCCAGATTGGCCTGGGCCATGGTCAACGCGCCGCGCGCCGCCTCAATCCGCTTTTTGGCGGCGGCCACCGCGGCCGCCTGCTGCGCGGCCGTGGACGAGGCCTGTTTGCCCTGACGCTCGGAGACCGCTCCGGTCTTGGCCAA
>DATEFT010000834.1:0-8312 GCA_035280505.1 Blastocatellia bacterium
CGTCTTCAATCGCATCCCCGACCGCCACGGCTTCGCCATCGCGAGTGACTCCCGCCCTGGCATCCAGATTCGAGAGACGATAGACCCCGTCGCGCAGACGCAGGGTCAACAGAACCGCATCCGGCGGCAACCCTTGATTCCCAGCATCGAAAGTCAGGTCACAATCCTCGGACGTGCCGATCGTAATGGCTTCCTGCTGAAAGATTTTAGTCGCGGGCTGTTTGACGCCGGCCAAGCGTATCACAATCCCATTCATAATCGAGCCACTTTCTTCTCCCTATCTGCTTTTGGGTGAGTCGGAGAGAACAATAACACACTTTCCCACACTCCTCGAAGCCTTGTGGAGTCAATCTTAAAAAATATAAAAGGAGAGAGAGGCGCGCGGTCGTCAGGAGTAAGCGGGACCGGCGGGAGAGCCTGGCTGCTTCATAAGCGTTGACGTCCGGCGAATCCTGTATCCAGATCATGCCACCATTCTATCCGTTCCTCGCCTCGTTGCCAGCACAGGTAGACGACTCGCCCTTCCCGCTCGGAAGGAAAATCGCAGAGCCCCCGATCAAAATCCTTGATCTCGATGCCCCGGCTGAGAATCTCATGGACGCTGCTCATGAACCGGTTGAGCGCATCCGCATACTGCACTCCGTAGACGGTCCCCCCGTCGCCCGCGTTCGCGCGCTCGCTGGCCCGTTTCACCTCCGGCTCCAATTGGCGAAAGGTCGCCCGCGACTTGTCGATCTGCGTGAAGAGCTGTCGGACCTGAGGCAACAGCGCATTTGCTTCTTCGAGGGTAAATAGTCTCATGAATCCACCTGATCAACCTGATTACAGTCCAAACGTTAATTAGAACAAGAGCCGGAGAAGAAGTCTAGAGAAGTCCGGAGAAGCCTAGAAAAGTCAAAAGCTTGGCCCCGACTTTTCTAGACTTCTCTAGACATTTCTAAGTACCATGCGGGGCGAGGAGGTCTGAACATGATGAGGAAAGTCTGTTTGGTTCTTTGCTCAATCGCGTTGATCTGTCCTGTCGTTCCCGCCCGGTCCCACGAGCAGGGGCTGGTCATTCCCGCCGGCACCGAGATTCAGCTCTCGCTGCGCGATCCGCTCAGTTCGAAATTGAGCGAGGTCGGCGACGAGGTGGTCGCCACGCTGCGCAAAGATCTGGTGGCCGACGGCTATAAGTTGCTGCAACAGGGCACGGAGTTTATCGGCCGGGTCACGCTGGCTCAACCCGCGCGGCGGCCGCTCAAAGGCGGTCAATTGCAGGTCACCTTCGATCGCGTGCGCATCGAAGGCCAGGAACGAAAGCTCTATTCCGTGGTCAAATCGGCCTCCAATTTCACCCGCGACGAAAAGGTCAAGGGTGACGGCGAAGGCACGCTCAAAGCCGGCACCGACGGCGGCAAGGTCTTCGAGAACGTCGGCACGGCCGCCACCATCGGCGGGGTCGGCGCGACCATCATTATCCTCTCCAGCCGGGACTCCAGTTCCGCCAGGGGAATCAGCACCGCCGGAGCGGTGGGAGGCGCGGCCGTCCTCGGCGGCAGCGTCGCGGCCGGAATTCTGCTGACCAAGGGCAAAGAGATCCGACTCGATCCCGAGACCATGATCCGCCTCAAATTGGAAAAGCAGTTGGCGGTCGATTGAGCCCCCGGACGTTGTCAACCAAATCGTGAGACCCATCGCGAAACAATCGATGATTCCGCGTGGTTCGCGGATTTCGCGGTCTATTAATCGTTTTAGTCAAAGGAGTGATCAAGACCGATGGCAGGTAAAGCTGCACCCACTGAATCCACGGGACTCAAAGTCGGCGCCAAGGCGCCGGCCTTCAGCCTCAAGAATACCGAAGGTAAAACCGTCAAGCTCTCCGACTACAAAGGCCGGAAACTGGTGCTCTATTTCTACCCGAAGGACAATACGCCGGGCTGCACCAAGGAGGCCTGCGGTTTCCGCGACGATATCGCGCAACTCCGGAAACGCGGCGTGGAGGTCGTCGGCGTCAGCGGCGACGATCAACAGTCGCACGAGAAGTTCACGGAGAAATTCTCCCTGCCCTTCACCCTGCTCTCCGACCCGGACCACGAGATGATGGAGAAGTACGGCGCCTGGGGCGAGAAGAACAATTACGGCAAGAAGTATATGGGGGTCATCCGGATCACCTACCTCATCGATGAAGAGGGCAAGGTCGCCCACATCTTCAAAAAAGTGAAGACCGATACCCACAGCCAGGACGTGCTCAAGGTCATCGACGAGATGTGATCCGGCGGCTCGCGGCGCCGAGGAGAGCGAAAAAAAAGCGGAGGCCGTCAGACCTCCGCTTTTCTATTTCAGCCGCGGTCCGTTCAGAACCGGAAGCGCGCGCCGAGTTGGATCTGGCGCTCGCGATAGAGAGTGCCGCCCGCTTCATTCGGAGTCCCGAAAGAGGGCACGTTCGCGGTCGGGGATCCGAGCGCGGTTCCGGAGATCGCGTAGAGGGTGCTGTTGACTCCGGTCACCTGAAATCGGTTGAAGAGATTGAAGGCTTCGCCCAGCACCTCGACACTCATCCCTTCCTTGATCACGAAGCGGCGGGAGAGCCGCAGATCCACGTTCCAGACATTGGGCGCGGTGTAGAAATTGCGGGGAACCAGCGTCAGCCGGCTGGAGCCGGCAGAGCCGTTGACTCCGCTTTGAGCGCCGTTGCTGATGTTCCCGGTCACCGTCGCATCGTAGGGAAGTCCGGTGTAGTACTGGACGATGGGAGCCAGGCTCCACTTGTCGAGCAACGCCGTGGCCAGCCGGCTCTTCAGCCTCACCGTCGGGGCATAGACGGCGCTGGCGATGAACTTGTGCCGCCGATCGAAGTTCGACCGGCCCTTCTCCAGGCCCAGATCGAAGACGTTGAAGGGCACGTTATTGGTCGTAAAGGTGACTGAGCCCTGATTGTAATCGGTGGCCTTCGACAACGTGTAGTTCGCGCCGAGCTGCAGCCCCGCCGAGAGACGCCGGTTGAACTGCAGGACCATCGCGTGATACTCCGAGGTCACCAGGCTGGCGATCTCGGTCATCGCCGTAAACCCGGGATTCGGGCGAGGCGCGCGGAAGGCGGGAACCGTCCAGGTCTGGCCGCTGAACGGCCCGGTGCCGATCGTATAGGTCTGGGTGCCGTTGGGGAAGTTCAGGTTCCGATCGAGAAAGGTCGGCAGCTTCCGCCCGATGCTGATCAGATAGGAGGCGGAGATCGTCGTATCTCTCATGATCTCCCGCTCGAAGATCACGTCCCCCTGGTGAATCGTCGGATTGCCGAAATTCTCCGAGAAGAATTGAATCGATTGAGTGTTGGTGACGGCGGTCGGAGGCAGCACGTCCGGGAAGACCGGACCAACCGCCGGTTGGACGCTCGCCTGAAACTGCCCGCCCTGCGCGCCGGTATTGAGCAGCGCATTGTAGATCGTCGAATTGATGATCCGCCCGTAGTAGACCCCATAGCCGCCGCGCAACGAACTCTTGCCGTTGCCGGTCAGGTCCAGCGCAAACCCGACGCGCGGTCCGAAATTGTTCCGGTCGTTGGGCAGACGCGAGGTGGCCCCATTGAGAGTCCGGCCGGTGTTGGGAATGAAGGCATTGCTGAGATTCGGGAATTGAGCCTCCGGCATGGCCTGGTATTCATACCGCAACCCGAAGTTGAGAGTCACCCTCGGCCTGAACTTCCAGTCGTACTGGGCATAGAGGTTGTAATCGGTCGTCGAGAACTCCGCCCCGCGCGGCCCGAATCCCTGATTGAAGGGGCTGGTGTAGCACCTCCCCGCGTATCTGATCGGATTCGTAGGTGTCGGATTGGCCGGATTGGTAACGCAGGGCACGGCGTTGGGCGCAAAGGCGGTCTGCGAATTGAGATAGTCGAGAATGAAGTCGTTGATGTTGTTGTAGGAGTAGGCCCCGCTCTCGAACCGCAAATTGCTCAGGATGTCCTTAACTCGATTGACGTCCAGGCCGAACTTGATGGTATTGGCTCCCCGCGAGATGGTCACATTATCGGCGAACTGCACGCGCCGCTCGTCCGGGTAGGAGGCCCGATCCAGAAAAGTGGGCTTGCCGAATTCGAGGCCGCTGGTCAGGAAGACATCGGGGGCGCTGCCGTTGTTGCGCGCGGTACGCGGTTCGATCGCCAGCGGCGGCTGGCTCAGTTGGAACTCGAAATCGCGCGAGTACTGAAAGCGCAGCTCATTGACCACGGTGGGAGAGATGGTCGAGGTCAGGCGCCCGGTGCCCGTATCCACTCGGACGAGGTCATCGCCGAAGCTGGCGCGGCCGCGCGCATTGGTGGCCTGGGTCTGAACGCCCGCGGGCGAGTCCCAGCGCAACCGGTTGTAGGTGGCCGTGAAACTGTGCTTGTTGTTGATCTGCCAATCGAGCTTGGGCAGGATCAATTTCTGATCGCCCTTGCGCGGGACCTCGCCGGTCAACCCGGTGAGAAAGCTCTGCACGGTCGTGATCTGCGAATCGGTGATCCCCCGCTGGCTCAGTTGCGCGCGGTTAACGGTGTCGAGATAGTTCGGCACGCTGAAGACGCCCAATCCCGGGAAGTTGCGTTTCTGCTGATCGTAACTGAAAAAGTAGAAGAGCTTGTCCTTGACGATCGGTCCGCCGATCGTGCCGCCGAACTGATGGCGCACGTCTTCGGGCTTGATCGGGACCTGGGTCGGGACGTTGTTGACCAGGACCGACCGGAGCGCCAGCGGATTGCGGGCCCCCCAATCGTTGTTGCGCTGAAAGTAGAAGGCATCGCCGTGATACTGATTGGTTCCGCTCTTGGTGACCGCGTTGGTCACGCCGCCGGCCGCGCGGCCGTACTCGGCGGAGTAGTTCGAGGTGTTGACCTGAAACTCCTGAACGGCCGACTGGCTGATCGAGTAGCTGGCGCGGCTGCGGCCGCGTTCTTCCGAGAAGAAGGCCTGGTTGTTGTCGCCGCCGTCCACGGTGTTGTTGTTGAGCAGCCCGGAGATGCCGCGAAAACTGAGCAGCCCGAAGCTGCCGTCCGGCACCACGCCCGGCGTCAGGATCACGAAGTTCGACCAGCGGCGCCCGTTGATCGGCAGCTCGTTGATCGCGGTCTGGTTGATGTTGGACGCGAAATCCTTGGTCTCGACGTTGACCAATTGGGCGCCGGCGACGATATCCAGGGTCGCCGAAGCGCCGCCGACCTTCAACATGGCGTCGATCCCGGTCAGCCGCCCGACTTCCACCAGCACCTGCTCCTGCTTATATTCGCCGAATCCGGAGGCGTTGATGACCAGCCGATAGAGGCCGGGCTTGAGATTGTTGAACCGAAAACTGCCGTCCGCGGTGGTGACGGCCGTCTCTTCCTTGTTGGTCTCGAGACTCTTCAGCAGGACGGTGGCGTTGGCGATCGCCGCATGGTTGGGATCGATGACGCTCCCGCCGATGGCTCCGGCCACGGCCGATTGAGCCAGAATCCTGTCAGCTCCGAAGAGGGCGAAGAGAGTGATGACTGCGATTGCGTAGACTAAACGATAAGAGGTGGTTTTAGACATAACGATGCCTCACTTCATTAAAATTGGGAGTCAGAAGTGTCTATCGATGCGTGTGACCAGACTTCATGCGTATCTGAGCCCGGCCTCATCCGCACTTACCTGCGACCTGAATTTTTCCCATCCCTGCTGGTTTAGCCGATCGGCTGGTGTGTGACGGCCTCGCGCCTTCTTCCGGACGCTTACTCAATTCGAATTAAGACCAAATGACGAAGGCCTGGGATCGGCTGTAACTCATCATCCCGTCGAAATCCTAACGTAAGACCACTGGGGTTTTACCTTGATTCTCCTCAGTAGAGCTGCCAATGTAGGGGGAAGGTTAAATCAGAGTTCTCGGAAGGTCAAGTTAAGTCGGTCTTATCTCTTTCTGGTAAGGCTTCTCTTCTCGGGCTGACGCGGGTCGATTTCGGCGACGGCGATTCGGCCGCCGTCCTGGATCTCGATTCGATAGTTGACCTCCTGCGGCCGCAGTTCCTTGTCGAAGACGTTCATTTGCAGTTGGCCGCGAGTCCCATCCATCTTGAGCGTCACCGGCAACCGGCCGGCCAGATCTTTCTGGAAAGTCGTGACGTAGACCTGCTGCGCCGAATCGTAGGCCAGCACCTTGACCCGATCGAAATCGAACTGTTCCTCGGCGTCGAAGAGCCTTCGCTCCAGAACCAGGAACGAATCGCCGGAGTTGTTGTCCTCGCTGCCGGCCGCCGAGATCTTCTGCCATCCGGTGATCCGCCGGCCATCCGAATTGTAGTAGATGATCTCCGAGGGGATCTCCAGAATCACGGAGCCGCCGTAGATCCAGCCGGCCGGCAAGACCGCATTGTCCTTGATCCGAACCAGCAACCAATCGTCATATTTGATCTCGGGCGCCTTCTCCTTGGGCTTCTTCGCCGACTCGGACTTCTTGCCCGCCGGTTCGCTTTCATCATCGCCGGTGTGAAGGGCCGGCCGCGGCTTGTGTTCGCGACCGACGATCTCGAGAGCCGTCCCCGAAGGCACGAGGATCGCGACGTTATCTTCGGTCGCACGATCGGGAGTCAGACGCAACCGGAGCGCCGCCTTCGATCGTCCGATCGCCTGGGTCTGAACATCCTTGACCTTTTCGGCCAGCCGGCGGGATTGATCGACCACATCCAGCTTGACGAAATTACGGGCCTCCGCCCAGCCCGCCTCGCCGGCGGGTCCGAGGATCTTGACCCAGGGAGTGCCGTCATCCGCATTGGCGCGGCGGCTGATGGTGATCCGGTCTCCGCTCTTCAATTCGGCGATAATTCTCGAGGCCTGGGCCGTCGAACTCTTCAGTTTCAGCCGCTCCGGAATCGTAAAAGCCACTTCATCGGGCGGGCCCGCTTTCGAGCATGACGCGAGGTGCGCCGACGCCAACAGAATCAAACAGATACTGAGCCGGACGCCGATCCATTCCTGGGAATAATTCATCATTAACTTTCCTCATCAAGTTCCGGGCTTCGGGGCCGAAGCCGGACACCCACAGGCACCCCTTGAGTTTAAAGTTATGGCTGTAAAGTTTCAAGGAAGCCGTTTTGAACAAGCAACCGGCCGAGAGAAATCGACTTCAAATAGGCCGAACTGATATCATTCCGGATGACTCCCCAAGTCGTTAACTTCTTCATTAAGGAGATAGGGTATGGTTAAAAGCCTGCTGCGAGGTTGCCTGCTCGCCGGTTCTCTGATTGGACTCTGCGTTATTCTGAGAATCACTTCCAGCGAGGCCAAGGAGCATAAAGAAGGTCCCACGCCATATGCGGCGGCGGTGATCTGGCGTGATCCGGGGAGGGTGGAGGAACTCGATTTTGTGGGCGGTCCGGGAGGCCGCGATCAGACGCCGAAACCTCCCTTCACTTTCGTCGAAGAGAACCTCTCGGGCTCCAACCCGAAGGTTCGGGTCACGGACAGCAACGGGGTCAAATGGTCGGTCAAGTTCGGGGATGAGGTGAGCGCGGAAGTCTTCGCCACACGCCTGGCCTGGGCAGCCGGCTATTTCGTCGAGCCCTCCTATTTCATCGCCGCCGGCAAAATCGACAAGGTCGGCAAACTCAAACGCGCCAAGAAGTACATCAAAAAGAACGGCGCTTTCACCCGGGCCCGTTTCGAATTGCAGCGTGAAAAGGGCATCCGGAGCCTCGACGGCAAAGAGAGCTGGAGTTGGGTGCGGAATCCTTTCGTGGGCACGAAGGAGTTGAGCGGGTTGAAGGTGGTGGTCATGCTCGTCTCGAACTGGGATAACAAAGACGTGCGCGACGTGAAGCGTGGCTCGAACACCGAGATCCTGCAATACCCGCTGAGCAACGGCACCGAAGACCGTTACCTCATCAACGACTGGGGCGCCTCGATGGGCAAATGGGGCGGATACTTCCGCCGCGAAAAATGGGACTACAAGGGGTTCAAAAAACAGACGCCCCAGTTTATCAAGGGGGTCAGAGGCTGCACCTTCGTGTGGGGATTCTCGGGGCAACATACCAAGGATTTCACCGAAGGAATTCGCACCGGTCACGTCCGGTGGCTGATGGAATATCTGGGCCGCATCACCGATCGGCAGTTGCGTGAGGGCCTGGTCGCCAGCGGAGCCGAGCCGAAGGAGGTCGAAACGTTCACCGTCATGCTGCGCCAGCGCGTCACCCAGATGGATTACTATCTGAACGGAAATTCCCATCTGAGCGGCAATCCCAAGCTGAACGGAAAGTCCAAAGCCGGCGTCGCCAACACCAGGCCCCGCCGATGCGGCGTCAGCACCATCTAACAACCTGTTTTTAAACCGCGAAACACGCGGCA
>DATEFT010000835.1:0-3734 GCA_035280505.1 Blastocatellia bacterium
CTCGTTATTTTCGTGGGTTTCGTATTCTCCGAAGACCATCTTTAACACAAATGAAACCGAAGAGTGTCAATTTTGCGGGACCGGTTGAAACAAACCGGTCACACCTATCAGCACTAAGCCCCGGAGGAGCGCCGGATATTAGCCGGGATCAGCGCGCCGGCTAATATCCGGTGCGCCTCGACGCCGAGCCATTAGCGGGCTCAACCGCCTGTCGCCGTTTGCGTTTGCTCGTTGGTGGTCTGCCCCGCTGGCGTCTGGCCGGACTCAATTGGAATGTTGCGACGTTGGCCTTGCGATTCAGGGATCGGCACCGAGATCTCCAGCACACCGTTCGTGAACTGAGCTTTCACCTGATCCAGATTCGCGCCTTCAGGCAGAGGGATCAATCGGTAGAACTGGCCGTAACTGCGCTCTGTCTGATAGAAGCCTTCTTGGCGATCCTCGTGTTCGCACTTCCGCTCCCCTTGTATGATCAAACCGTCGTCGGTGACCTCGACCTTAACGTTGTCCTTCTCCAGGCCGGGCAATTCGGCGCGCACGATGAGATTGTTATCGCGCTCAAAGACCTCCACCGCCGGTGACCAGATCGCCGTTTCACTGCCATTGATGCTCCGAGAACGGTTGAGATTCTCGAAGCTGCGGTCCATCTCGTCCGTTAAGCGTCTCATCAATTCGAACGGACTCATGACGAGCATCTCGATCGGGTTGAGCGAAAATATCGATGGTGCGAATGCGCCTCGACGCGCGAGGCTACTCCCCTGCTGTCCTCGCCCGGTGGTTCGCGTTGCAGCCAAGGACGGGTTGGCTTGCCCTTGTTCTTCCATCTGCTTGGTGGCTTGCGTCCGGTTCCTGTTATTGATGTTTACTTCTGCCATAAATTTATCTCCCTTTCATTTCAAATGTGACTCGTCGATTCGACTTCAACTGGTTGATCACCCGTTTGTAAATCGTTGATCATATCTTGATGCGAGCTATCGCCTATCGCCTCGTGTGATGCCGCCCGCCGCATCCCGCTCCGGTTCGCCTGTCGTCAGGCGGGGTCCAGCTATTGGATTCACTCATTGAGGTATCAATCGGTATGCCACAGCGTTCGAACGAGTCGACGCCGTGGTACCGCAGGCTGGCGAAACAACTTCGCTCCCGGGTTAAGAGAAGAATTGGTGGGGATATCGCTTTTACTCGGTCACTGCTTCTCTGATCTTGATCCGCGTTCCGCTCTGCCGCTTTGTGGCTCCATCGCGTTGAATGTGGCAACCTGGCTCCTCTTGGATTGCCAATCTGGCTGGCGCGGCTGAGAAGCGTTGAGGTCGAAGGTCGCACCGTCAAACTCTAGGGGAGTGTGCGGGCCTGGGTTGAGAGAGAGGATGCCGAACGCGCTGCCTGGTCTGTACGATACTTCTTTGAGTTTTTTTAAGTAAGACTGGCGACCACGCTTCACTCGAACGATGCGGAGTACGGAGAGATGAAGAGAGAACGCAAGGCACGCAACGGCGCGAAATCAATGCCTGCCCGGGTTCTCCTTAATCTTTTAATTATAATCTTTCCTAACCTGAGGTGGTTTTGTTCAGGCTCAGGTGTGCTTCTCGTTATCTCGATACCCGTTTATTACTCGGCTTAGTCCATTCTGTACGTTATCTTCCTAAATTTTGGTTCAAACTGTTAATTGCCGCCCTAATCCCTGATGCAAATCAGGGTTTCTCTTGTTGTATTCATTCAACATATGGTATTACAGAAGCTTCTTTGTAGAAGCTGCGTTGGCATCCGAATCGCTCTCCCAGTAGAAGCAAGGCCGAACTACCTGGATAGGACACCAAGCTGCATGGCTATTTGGGCGCTCCTAAATAGTAGCCCGACAGTTTGCCGTTAGGCTTATTTAATGCCGAGTGGGATCAAGGTCGAAACCCGGAAGCAGGAGATAGAAGGAGGATGATTAACATAATGGAATTCATGGTCAGGTTGTTTACCTCTGATCTGACATTTCAGGTAATCGCGCGACAGGGTAGACCTGATCACGTTTCGGAGGAGGGCAGGTATTCAGGCCCAATCCTCGGTCCCCGAAGCTCCGCGCGCCTCTGCCATGCTTTCTTGATAACTAAGCAAGCCATACTTGGTCTGGAACTTTTATTCGGTCGGAGAATTATCGTGGCTCAAGCGGACAGACTTTGGGCCGCATTGAAGGTGGGGCATGGTGTCAGGCGTCAGTTTACCCTCCCTACATCTCATAAAAACTGAATATGATTAGATCAGATCAAGTTGTCTTCGTGATCGATGACGACTCGTCGATCCGTACAGCTATCAAAAGGCTGCTTGAAGTCGTCGGGCTCAGCGTCAAGACGTTTGGGTCGGGGCAGGAGTTCCTCGAGAGCAAACTGCCGGATACCCCCGGCTGCGTGATTCTCGATGTCCGGCTGCCGGGTTACAGCGGCCTGGCCCTTCAGGTGGAGATGGCTGAGAGAGGTATTCGGTTCCCCGTCATCTTCATCACCGGGCACGGCGACATTCCGATGTCGGTGCAAGCCATGAAGGCCGGGGCCGTGGAGTTTCTGACCAAACCTTTTCGAGATCAGGACCTGCTGGATGCCGTCGAGAAGGCGATTAAACGCGACCGCGCGGCACGCTCGCAGCGCTTTGAAATAGCCGCCCTGCGCGAGCGTTATGCGCTGTTGACGCCTCGCGAACGGGAAGTGATGGCGCTCGTCGTCGTCGGACTGCTGAACAAGCAGATTGCCATCGAACTCGGTGCCAGTGAGAAGACCATCAAGGTTCATCGCAGCCAGGTCATGCAAAAGATGCGGGCCGAGTCATTCGCCGAGCTGGTGCGCATGGCCGATAAGCTGAGTCTCAACGCTCACATCGGGTAACTCAATTGGGAGAGCCTGAGATCTTCATTCCCAAACTTCTCCAGACTGGTCCGGGGGGCCCTCGGCCCTTCCGTATCTCCCTGGATTTCTATCGAAATTCCTGGGCATTATTGGCCTAAAGTCCAATCACTATTACCTCAAAGTCCAATACCCTGATAGTTGCACATGTAGTAATCTCTATATGTTCATCAAGATTCTGCAAATACCATAAGACTCAAAATGAAGTACAGTCCCGTATCATGGTGGATTACAGGTCGCGTCTCTGTTGAGTAAATTTCTCCGGAGCGCGGATCCGAAAAGATAGGAACTGATGACCGGAGCCATCGTCATCCTGACCGAGGATGATGATGAGCCGCTGCGTAAAGCGATCAGCAGACTCATGAGCTCTGTTGAGCTAAGTGCGGAGGATTTCTCCTTGGCCAAAGACTTCCCGGGTTTTGGCTGGTTCCGAGACCTGGCCTGCCTGATCCTGGACATCCGACTATTGAGAATGGGTGGACTGGACCTTCAGAGCTGGTGGCCGGCATCTAATTGCCGGATTACGATTATCTTCATCTCGGCACGTAGCAATGAACAGGCGCGAGCGCGGGCTTTCGGGGCCGGGCGGTGGATTTCCTTCAAAAACCATTTAGCGACAATGATCTGTTTGATGCTATCAGTTTATCTCCGGCAACCTACGGAGGCTCTGCTTCTAAAACTCTTCATCAAGGCTCCTCCTTGGATACTGGTAAGATCAGAATATTTAAATTCGGGAAGGCCGAAGGTCTGCGGTCTTTGTCCGCCATCGGTTGAGAGATCTGGGTAAAGTTATGGTTCAGCGCAAAAGCAAAATCGCGGAATCTAAGATGAGTGAGTTTAGGAAAAGACATAATG
>DATEFT010000836.1:0-7419 GCA_035280505.1 Blastocatellia bacterium
GCCAGCGGGGTGAAGCCGCGACCGTTGACGGCGATGTTCTGCACGGCCTCGCCCTGAATGGCGTACGAGCGATCGGCGCTCTCGGCCTGGATCAGCGTGGCCTCGCCGGTCACCGTCACCATCTCGCTGGTCGCCCCGACCTCGAGGGTCAGGTCACCGATCGCGAGCTTGTCGTTGGCCACGAGGGTCAGGCCCGAGCGTTGCAGTTTCTTGAAGCCCGAGGCTTCGACCGAGACGGTGTAGGTGCCCGGAGGCAATTGGGGAAAGACGAAACGCCCCTCGCCGTCGGTCGTCGCCGCCTGCGAGAAACCTTTCGATTGATCGGTGACCCGCACCGTCGCCTTGGCAATTGCCGCCTGCTGTGCGTCGTTGACGGTACCGGCGATGGACCCACTCGTGGTCTGCCCATAGCCCCATGTACTCAACGCGAGAATAAAGAGAAAAAGAGGACCTCGCTTGATGATGGAACCCATATCGAACCTCCAAAGTTGGTAAGGGTATAGTTGGTACAAAACGCACTCCCATCACGGCGTGCGTCAGAACGGTCGGGTTCGGCACTTTCAGGCAGTCTCCTCCCTCCAACCCCCTGTGAGACACAGCCCCTTCACCTGAAAATCCCCGAGCCACACTCCATCCGTGCAAAACCGGCAGTTCTCTATATCCTTCGTTCTATCTATTCTTTTATTCTTTTATTCTTTATTCTTAGTGCAGATGGCAACGACACCCTGCCATCGCCGAAGTGAAGTTAACCTTGGACTCTTCCCGCCTCTATTCCCGGGTACCGGTGTTGTCCGGCCCAGCCACAACGAATAGATCAAGGAAGTTCGGTTAAAAATCTAACCTATCTTTACACCCCCACGCCGGATCTGACAAGCAAAAAATTACAGCCCGGGGATGAGGATTGGCGGCCGTTCCGGGAATGGGAAACTGGTCAACGGCGGGCCGTCGGCCTCCCGATCACTGAGGTTCGACGGCGCGGTTTGGATGGGAGTTCAAGCGACTCTCGCTGCCGGGCGGACGGTCAGAGCGGAATCCGGTTCAAGCATAAAGCTCCCACAATCAACAGCAGCAGGCAGATCACCGCTCCGATGATCTGCGAATACGGTCTGGCTCGATGCCTCTCCATATGGGACGCTCCCGAAGCAATCATTAGATTTTTCACATACACCTTCCGAGAAAATGCTCAACAGTGACGAGGATCCGGACAGCCAAGGATCGGCTCATAACTATTAAGACGTGGATTTCGAGGGGAAATTCCGGGGAGCAAAAATAAAAGGCGGCAAATCGCGGGAGAGGGTCGACAGTTTAGCATGTTTTGACGAGAACGCCAGTCCCTACTTGCAGCTTGAAACCGCGAAAACCCGGGATCGCAGATTGTCGGACGCCGCCGTTTAAGTGATAATCGGTCCGACTTCCCGTTCAGTCCGGCCTCTTGAAGTTTCATTCGAAACCGCGAAACACGCGAAACACGCGGAGCACGCGAAAGGTCATCAATTTCGCGTGTTCCGCGTGTTTCGTGGTTTGTAAACCAATTTCGACGGCATTGTGCTCAACATCTAGGATCAGGGAGTGAGATCATGGCTCGGATCATCAGTTTGACCACGGCCTGCGCACTGGCGCTCGCCTTCTCATCAACCGTCTTCGCGCAAGAATATGCGGTGCGGCTCACGCGCCTCGCCAAAGTGGGCGAGAAGTATCGGCTCACCGCCACCAGTTCGCTCTCCGAGAAGATGAAGGTCTCGCGCGGCGACGCCATTCTGCAGAACCGAGACGAGTCATTCAGCCTGGAGTTGGTGGCGGAGATCTCCGTGCTGGAGGTCTCGAAGGGCGGCGGGGCGACCCGGAAATCGATCGCCATCGAAAAGTGCCTGCTCACCAAGGGCGGAGAGACCAAGCCGCTGCTGGCGCCGGGGACCGTCCTGATGGCCATGCTGGAAGGCGGAAAGACGGTCTTCAAAGTCAACGGCACGCCCGTCGATCCGGCGACTGAAAAGGCGATCTCGCTGGCGATCGCGCTCGATACCGGCGGTCCGAGCGAGGACGCGGTCTTCGGCACGCGGGAGAAGAAGAAGGTCGGCGAGACCTGGGAGATCAACACGGAATCGGCGATCGAGTCGCTCAAGAACAGCATTCAGGTCAAGAACAAGGCCGATCTGAAAGGGATCGCCACGCTGGAGAATGTCGTGAAGGAGGGAAAAGAGACCTTCCTGCTGGTCAAAGCCACGTTCACGGTCAACAACTTCACCTTACCGGCGCCCACCGAATTCCAGACCCAGAACAACCTGTTGCAGGCCTCGATCTCGGGCAAATTCCCGATCGATCCGGCCAGCAAGCTCCTCGAGAACTCCCAGCGGACCCAGTTGACCTATCTCGTCAGCGACAACCTGGACCTGCTCAGCAAAACGAGGTCCAAGATCCAGGGGAGCACCGAGAGCCAGCTCAAGTATCGAATCGAGTACCTGCCCTGACCCGGCGCGGCCGGCGGCGAACGACCCCGCCGCCGGACCGGCGCGCGCCTTCGTTAAAGCGATTGACATTCAGCGCTAAAGCGATTGACATTCCTCACCCCACCTAAATAGTATGGGCCAGGAGTTGTTGATTGGGCCGGATCTTCGATGAGAATCCGGAACCGACGGAAATAACCGCATCCACGGCCCGTGTCCCCGCCGATCGCCGGTTGTTCCGCACACTCTCCCGGGTCTCTAAACCGCGGTCTTAAACAACAGATAATTCGAATTGGTGAGTTTCAACCAATGGACCTCTTCGGGCTCACGCTTAATCGGGTGGCAGCCAGGATCGACCAGCATGGGAAGGCGCCTGCAGTTCCCGGCCTTGGTCTGTCGTTGCTGGTCGGCAGTCTCGGATTCTGCCTCTCCAGCCTGGTGGTCTTCGCCACGGTCGCCTATGCCGAACGATGGATGTATCGGAACCTGGGGCTGACCGGGGCCTATCTGGTCTGGATCATCCTCTTCATTCTGTTGGGAGGGGCGATCTTGAGCCCCCTGGTGATCGGCCCGGATAAGTGGTGGCGGTTTCAATTGCTCTTCGGCGCCGCCTTCCTGCTCTACTCGATCGGGTGGACGGCCTCGTATTTCGGCCTGCCGCGGGCGAGCGGGGCCTGGGTCGGTTCGCTGGCGGGTTCGGTGCTCATGGCGCTGGTGATCGCCGTGGCCTTCGGCTCCGCCAGGACGGTCTTCGCGCTGACCGCCATGCTGTTCATCGCCAACTCCGCCGGATATTTTCTGGGCGAATCATTCGCCTACTCGATCCGCGGAAAGACTGGTATGATGCTGTGGGGGACGTTGTATGGACTCGGCCTGGGCGCGGGATTAGGGGCTTCATTATTTGTGGTCCAGGCACCCATCCGCAACTACCTTAGTAAACGGACGCCCCAGTGAGTATCAAATGAGTAGGGGCGAACTTCTAACACAAATTACCATCTGGATTGCGCTCGCCGGATACGCCCTCGGGGCGGTCTATTTTATTTCTCAAAAAGGGCCAACGTGGGAATTTCCAGCCAAGCTGGCCTGGACGGCAAGCTGTCTGGGCTTGCTGGCCCATGTCGCGTTCGCTTTCCATTATTTCCATGGCTGGAGTCAGGCCTCCGCTTACGTTGAAACGGCCCGGCAGACGGGCGAGGTCTTCGGAACCTCCTGGGGCGGAGGACTTTTTATTAATTACGCGCTGATTCTGGCCTGGATTCTCGATGTCGTCTGGTGGTGGGGATGGCCCGCAGCCTATCGCCGCCGCCCGCGACTGCTGACCGTGATCTGGCACGGGTTCCTGCTCTTCATCTTCTTCAACGCGACGGTCGTCTTCGGTTCCGGCCTCATGCGTTGGACCGGCGTCGGTCTCTGTGGAGGGTTGGCGAGCCTGTGGTGGTTCGGTGGCGCAGACAAAACACATCTCCATTCCGAATGTGCATTTGGTTCATCGAGCAATGAATAATACTTTTTTCGACTATGAGAAACCTGTCGCACAAACCAACACCCGCGAGAACCTGGAACGGATGCTCAGCGACATCATCAACTTTCCCGAACGGCGGATAGGGATCACCCAGATCATCGAAAATACCTTCGGTCAGACCAAAGCGGTGTTGGTCCTCGATATGAGCGGTTTCTCCCGCACGACCCAGCAGTACGGCATCATTTCGTTTCTCCTGATGATTCATCAGATGCAGTTGATCTGCCGCCCCTGCGTCGAAGAGAGCGGCGGCCTCGTGATCAAGGCCGACGCCGACAATCTCTTCTGCCTCTTCGACACGGTCGAGGACGCGATCGTGGCCAGCCGCGAGATCCTCGCGCGCCTCAACGCCGTCAACCTGGTGCTGCCGATCGATCGACAGCTCTATGTCGCCTTCGGCATCGGCCACGGCCGACTCCTCAACATCGCCAATCAGGATATCTTCGGCGACGAGGTCAACCTGGCCTGCAAGCTCGGCGAAGACATCGCCGCCAAGGGCGAGATCCTCCTGACCACCGCCGCCAAGGCCGATCTCAACGGATCGTCGATCATCACCCGCGAGGGCGCCGTCAGTATCTCGGGGATCTCGCTCAGCTACTACTACGTCGAAGGCTAACCCGCCACCCGGGTCCCGGCTCGACGACCGGACCATCGTTTTCTTGACAAATCCCAAGAAAAAAATTATATTCACCACCTCAACGAATATAATTATATTCAGCAAGAAACAGGAAGCTGAAAACGGCAATCTTTGGTATTCTATCGACGGAGACCGCAAAAGACGTGAGCAGCTCGAAAGTTCGAGCGAGCTCGCGTGTGTGGTGTGTTTCGCGGTTTAAACAAGAGATTCAGCGAACTACGGTGGAAGACAGAGCCAGACCATTGAAGAACATCAAAGCGGTTCGACCAGCCGGGCGCCAGCGCCGACATCTCCGCACTCCGAATCCGGAGGTGCGGCAGCGGCTCTTGGAGGCGGCGGACAACCTGATCCATGAGCTGGGATTCCCCTCTCTCCGGATTGAGCAGATCGTGGAGCGAGCCGGGCTTTCGATCGGGACCTTCTACCTCTACTTCGAGAGCAAGAACGACCTCTTCGTCAATCTGGTGATCGAGAACACGGTGCTGCTGCAGCGCCGGTTGGAAGCGGCCTCCCGGACGGAAGGATCGGTTCTGCAACGGCTCGACCGGGTCTCGGACACCTATCTGGACTTCGTCAAAGAGCATGAGCGCGGGTTCCTCTACTATCACAACTCCGGCCATATCGACACCACGGTGGGCCCGCTCTCAGTCTGGGCGTTCAATCAATCCGCCACGACCATCCGACCGCTCCTCGAAGAGGGGATGGCCAGCGGCGAGATCAAGCAGACCGACCCGGAGTTGCTGGCCCAGGCCGTCGTCGGCGTGACCGAGCACATGGCCCACTACTGGCTCCAGCATCAAGAAGTCTGTACACGCGAACAGATCAAAGTTTTTCTCTTCCACCTGTTGTCTTGAGATTCAGCCTGGGCCAGTAGCGACCAGGCGTCCGCCCGAACTATTTAACATAATCGAACTCCCCTTCAGAGGCATGAATAGCTGCTGGGTTTCCGTGCCCCGATTTCTCTCCGTGCTCCGGCCCCGGTGCTTTGCTGAGTGATCCCGACGTCCGTCGAGAGGACGGACCGTCGGCGGAATGCTGTGGGCTATTTTGCTGAATGAAATTCTATTCGTCATTCTATACGTCGCAGAATAAGGCAGTACCCCAGATTGTTCTGGTTCCCGCCCCATCCGCCCAGGATCCGGCGAGGGCCAATCCAACCCATCAACTGTGGAGGCTACATCATGAGCGATCACCTAAAACGACTTAGGCTAAAGGGGCGGGTTCTGGTGTTAGGGGCGTTTCTCGGCGCGACTCTCTTCATTGCGGCTGACCCATCCGAATTCAAGGGGGGCAGTTCCGCCGCTTTAGTCAATCCCACATTTTCGGAGTTCGAGAGCGGACAGGTCCGTCCGATCGCCGTCTCACCCGACAAGACCAGGCTGCTGGCGGTGAACACGCCGGACAACACCCTGGAGGTCTTCGGGATCACGGCGGGAGGCGTGGCGTTGCAGGCCCGCGTCCCGGTCGGCCTGGAACCGGTGGCCGTCTCCGTGCGTGACAACAACGAGGTCTGGGTCGTCAACCACCTCTCGGACAGCGTGAGCGTCGTGAGCCTGACGGGCACGCCGCGCGTGATCCGGACGCTGCTGGTCGGCGACGAACCGCGAGACGTGGTCTTCGCCGGTTCCCCGGCCCGCGCCTTCATTACGACGGCCCATCGCGGCCAGCAGCGGACCGATCCCTCGATCGCCGACGTGCCGGGCGCGGGGGATCCGCAACTGACCACTCCCGGGATCGGACGCGCCGATCTCTGGGTCTTCGATCCGGCCAACCTGGGGACCGCCTTCGGCGGCAAACCGCTCCGGATCATGAGCTTCTTCACCGACACGCCGCGGGCGCTGGCCGTCAGCCCCGATCAGCGCACGGTCTATCTCGCGGGGTTCAGGACCGGCAACCAGACGACCACCATTCTGGAACCGATGATCTGCGACGGCTTCGATCCCGACACTCCCTGCCGGGTCGATAACGGTTCGATCAGTCCCGGCGGCAACCTGGGGCCGGCCACCAACTTCGAGGGGCACCAGGCGCCGAAGGTGGGGATGATCGTCAAGTTCAACAACGCCACCCAGCGCTGGGAGGACGAACTGGGGCGCAACTGGAACAATGCGGTTCGCTTCCGCCTGCCCGACCAGGACGTCTTCTCCATCAACGCCAATACCCTGGCCCAGACGGGCGCCTTCGCGCACGTCGGGACCACTCTCTTCAATATGGCCACCAATCCGGTCTCGGGCCTGCTCTATGTCTCGAACACGGAGGCCTTCAACCAGGTGCGGTTCGAGGGTCCGGGGATCTTCGGCGGCAGCACGGTCCAGGGGCACCTGGCCGAAACCCGCATCACGGTGATCGCCGGCAGCACGGTCACGCCGCGCCACCTCAACAAGCACCTCGACTACTCGCGGCTGGCCGGCACTCCCGGGTTCGACTCGACGGCCAAGAATCACAGCCTCTCGACTCCGCTCGAGATGGTCGTCTCGGGCGACGGCCGGACCCTCTACCTGGCGGCGTTCGGGTCGAGCAAGATCGGCGTCTTCGACACCGCCATGCTCGAGAACAACACGTTCGATCCGAGGACCGCGAGCGCCAACTACATTCCGGTCAGCGGCGGCGGCCCGAGCGGCCTGGTGCTGGACGAGGCGAGAGGGCGGCTCTACGTCATGACTCGTTTCGACAACTCGGTCAAGGTGATCGACCTGGCCTCGAAGCGGGAGATCGCCAAATCGGTCCTGCCCAACCCGGAACCGGCCTCGGTGGTCGCGGGACGGCCGCTGCTCTATGACGCCACCCGCTTCTCCGGCAACGGCGAAGCCTCCTGCGCCAGT
>DATEFT010000837.1:0-3657 GCA_035280505.1 Blastocatellia bacterium
GAAAACGCATCTGAACAAAATTTACGGCAAGATCATTGGATCAACGGCCTACCTGAAGAACAGCAAGGCGCTTGATTTTGCAAGTTACGCCCTCACCACTTTGAGCGCCATTGCCACAGCCTATGTCAATGCGATGGTCCACGCCGAGGTGATCGGGACGCCTGCGGCTATTGGCCTGGCCGTCCTCATTCTTTGCATCGTTGAAGGAACGTTGCTGATTGCCAATCACGGCTTACTGAACGTCTACACGAACAACCGCCAACGCTTTTGGGCGAGCGTCGCTTATTGGGTCATCAAAGTCGCGATGTGGCTCAATATCGCCATCATCTGCCTGAAACTTGGCCACTATCCCCTACCCGGCTGGTTGGAGTCCTGGAACAAATGGAGTGTGGCTGTCCATGCCGCCATCGGGCTGATTCTGTTGGATCTGATCAGGAACAACGACGCCACCAAGCAACACAAAATCGCGGAGCTTCGGGCGCAGACGGCCGCTCAGGATGCGCTCACCACCCGGAGGCTGAACGCTTTCACGTCCTTCATCCTTCTGGCCTCCGCCCTGCGCGGCAAGTGGGATGGAGCGGTAGCGGCCTGGAATATTCTCCGCCTGCCCAGTGAATGGTCAACCCGGTTTGCCGAGCGGATGCAGAACCTCATCAACCGGGATGCGCAGAACCTTTCCGACGGTGCGCAGAACCTGCTGTTGAACCATCCACCGGATCCCCTTAAGAACGTCACCCCTGCCGCCCGTCTGGCGAATCCGGTTCCGGTCGCGCCCTTGGTCAAAGGTTCTGCACAAACCCGCAAACTAGGTTCCGGAGGCGGGTACGATTTAGCCAAATTACCAACCCTCCCAAATATCGTCTACGAACCTCACCCCAAAGGCGGGGTTGAGGTCTGGTTTTGCCCCAATGGGAAGAAACACCGGGCCAACCGGACCTATCTGGCCTATCTCGGCAAGCGCGAACTGATCAGGTGGGAGAACGCCGGGACTCTGGACGAAGAGGTCAGCCGAAAGGTTCTGCAAGAGCAGGCCGCGAAGAACCTTTGAAGAACCTAGAAAAAGGTTCTGCGGCAGAACCTTTACAGAACCTTTTAGTGATTTAGCCGAGTTTTGGCACCGGTGCAAACCGTTGCCCGGTGCTGAAACTCGGGATGGAAAGGAGATACGCCATGAGCGAGAGCTCAAAGATTGAGTGGACGGACGCGACCTGGAACCCGGTGCGCGGCTGCACGCCGATCAGCCCAGGTTGCACACACTGCTATGCAAAGACCTTCGCCGAACGATTCCGTGGAGTTGCGGGCCACGCCTATGAGCAGGGATTCGACCTCCGGCTTGTGCCGGAGAACGTGAGGCAGCCGCTGACCTGGCTTCGGCCGCGAAAGATCTTCGTCAATTCGATGAGCGATCTGTTCCACGAAGAGGTGCCGTTCCACTTCATCCGCCAGATCTTCCACGTCATGCAACACACTGAACGGCATACCTACCAGATCCTCACGAAGCGGGCCGAACGGATGCGTCAGTTCTGCAAAGGGCACGCCAACCGCTTCCAACCGTGGCCGTTACCGAATGTCTGGCTTGGCGTCAGCGTCGAGGACCGCAAATACGGCCTGCCACGCATCGAGCACTTACGCGAGATCGACGCCGCCGTTCGCTTTCTCTCCATCGAGCCGTTGCTGGAAGACCTCGGGGAGATCGATCTGACCGGAATCCATTGGGTGATCGTCGGGGGAGAGAGCGGGCCGGGGGCCAGAGGGATGCAGGCGGATTGGGTTCGCAGCATCCGGCAGCAGTGCCAGGCCGCGAAGATCCCTTTCTTTTTCAAGCAGTGGGGAGGCCCCAAGAAGCGATTTACCGGGCGGCTGCTCGACGGCCGGACCTGGGACGAAATGCCGGAACGAAAGGAGCGAGCCTGTGCTTAAACCTCAACCGATTGAATGCCTCAACTCAATCACCGACCACGGTTTACCGACCGACCCGCCCTCGGCCTGTTTCATCCAGGTCCGCGTAGGCGACGACCCGCAAGACTACTTCATCCCGCTCGCGATCGCGGAATCCTCGGGCCTCTCGCAGAACCAGACCTTGACCCCGGAGCAGGCAATCAAAGTCGGCAAAGCGGTGCGGAGATACCGGACCAAACAACAGGCGCGCAGGTCAGGGAAGGCCAGCAGACGGCTGTTTGAACGGCCTCAATTGGCCTCCATCGTGGCGGCATTTCAGCGATTGAAAATCAAACATCTCGGTTGAATCGGAAGTGTCTTGTTTTGCGCGCCTGGGGCGTGCTGTTCAGCACGCACACCAATGCTCCCTTGGTTTGCTGCCGCAAACCAAAACAGGGAGCGTTGGTGTCCGATTTCGCAAAAAGCGCGAAACCGGAGGCGAGCCAGGAGGCGCGTGTTCACCAATGTTCGACGCCTGAAAGGGGCAGAGGCGGATGTTAAGTGTCTCGAAGTTAGGTATGAACAAAATCAACTACTACCTCAATCAATTGGTCGAGTACTACGCGGGAAGGGGCGAGAATCCATATGCGACGTGGATGGGAACCGGGGCGGCGCGGGCTGCTCTCAGCGGGGTGCAAGTGGTGACCGAAGTTTTCAAGAGTCTCCTGAAAGGGTTCGATCCGACCGGCGAAAAGAAGTGGGTCCAGAATGCCGGGAAGTTCATCGGCTCCGAACGCGACCGGATGCCCGGCTACGACCTGACCTTCTCGGCCCCCAAATCGGTCTCCTATCTCTGGTCGATCGCCGCGCCGGGAGTCCGCGCCGAGATCGAGCGGGACTTCCACGAGGCCGTGGCCGAGACCATGGCCAGGATCGAGGCCAAATCATTCATCCGGGTCGGCAAGGGAAGCAAAATCCAAGTCGCCTGCGGACTGGTGGCGATGTCCGTCACCCATCACACCGCCAGACAACGCGACAGCCAGACGCGACCGGACCCGCAGCTTCACTCCCATGTGCTCGTCATCAACACCGGCATCACCAAGGACGGTAAGACGGGCGCGCTCAACGGTCTCAAGTTCCTGAACAAACAGACCGGCCGGGGAGATAAACAGTTTGCCCTGGAGTTCGGTCAGGAGTTCCGCCAGGCATTCGCCGCGAAGCTGGAGGCGCGAGGGTTCGGGATCCGCCTCACCGACCGGGCGAAATTCCTCTGGGAGATCGCCGGAGTCTCAGAGCCCGAGATCAAACGCAATAGCAAACGGTCGAAGCAGATTCGGGCCGTCGCGCCGGACGGCACGCATTCACCAAGGCAGCGCCGCGCCGCGACGATCCGGACTCGCCAGGCTAAACGCGAGTTCGAGCCTTCCGAGTTGTTCGCGGTCTGGCAGAGCGAAGCCGCACAGCGGGGAATCACGGCGGAGATCGTAGCGGATCTCAGGCAGACGCCGGAGATAGAGCCGGGTCGAGCACTTAACCAGCAGTTGCCGCGCGAGCGGGGCGGGCGAGGAATCGATCGATAAAGGAGTACCGCAATCATGAACATCTTGAATCTTGTGCTGTGTTTCTGCGGGCGCGCCATCGACTACGCGGCGGCTACCGCCAACTTTCTCTACGTCGGCGCGGTCGGATCGGGAAAGACCGTGCTCATCCGGCTCTTGCTGCAATCCATCTGGGGCATCGCCACCAGACACCACGTTCCAACGCGGATGTTGGTTTACG
>DATEFT010000838.1:0-11558 GCA_035280505.1 Blastocatellia bacterium
TCTGCGCCGGTGGACCGATTGTCAGCAGGCGACGCGCGGGGTCGACGAGGTCTACAACCTGGCCGCCAACATGGGCGGAATCGGGTTCATCCATTCGCACAAGGCCGAGATCATGCACGACAACGTGTTGATCAACGTCCAGATGCTCGAAGCGGCCCGCCTCAACGGCGTCCAACGGTATCTCTACACCTCATCGGCCTGCATCTATCCCGGTTATAAACAGAACACGCCGGACCTGACGCCGCTCAAAGAGGAGGACGCCTACCCGGCGGATCCGGAAGACGGCTACGGATGGGAGAAGCTCTTCTCGGAGCGGCAGTGCCGTCATTACCTCGAAGATTACGGGCTGGAGACGCGCGTCGTCAGGTTCCACAACATCTTCGGCCCGCTCGGGACCTACGACGGCGGCCGCGAAAAATCCCCGGCCGCGATCTGCCGCAAGGTGGCGCTGGCCGCCGACGGCGATGAGATCGAGGTCTGGGGCGACGGCCTGCAGACGCGTTCCTACTGCTACATCGACGACTGCGTCGAGGGCCTCCACCGGTTGATGCGCTCCGATTTCCGCGAGCCGCTCAACCTGGGCCAGGACCGCATGATCACCATCAACGAACTGGTCGACATCGTCTCGGAGATCGGCGGCAAGACGCTGGTCAAACGCCACGACCTGACCAAACCGCAGGGCGTCCGCGGCCGCAACAGCGACAACACCAGGCTCCGCGAGGTGCTGGGCTGGGAACCCCAGATCAGCCTGGAAGAAGGTCTGAAGCTGACCTACCAATGGATCTCCGGCGAGTTGGAGAAGAAGGCGCAGAACGACACCGACGCGGCGTTGGTCGCGGCCACCACAGTTTAGGGGTCGAGAACCGTCGGGGTGGTTGGAGCGGACTTCGATCAGTCTTCCGCTCCGGCCCCCTCGGCTTCTCCAGACCTTCCGGTTAGAGGTAGAAGTTAACATGAATGATCCAATCTCCGGAGGAGATAAAGCAGCAAAATTCGATCTGACGTTTCCTTACTTTTCAAGGACGTCCGAAATTCAGGGATATGCCCAGGGTTTTAAATACCTGCGCCGTTGCTTCTGGAACGCGGCGGCGCTCGGAGTGGGCGATGCCCTGGCGGTCGGGTTAGCCATGATCCTGGCCGGGATGGCGCGCAAGATCTGGATGGGGGATGCCATGATTCCCTCCTGGTGCTGGCTCACCATCGTCGCCTGGTGGATTCTCGCCGCCGGACAGCGATTGCTGCCGGCCTGGGGAATCGGCTCGGTGGAAGAATTGCGGCGGCTCGTGCTCCTGTTGATGGGAGTCTTCAGCGGTGAAGCCGTGATCCTGGTGCTGACCAAGGAATCGGATCGCATCAGCCGGATCATCATGCTGGGCGCCTTTTTGCTCAGCGTCATGCTGGTTCCGCTGGGGCGCGCCATCACCAAGCGCTGGCTGATCTCGCGCGGAGTGTGGGGCGTCCCGACCGTGGTCTATGCCGACCCGGAGACGGCGGCGGCCGTCATTCAGGCGCTGCGCGAACAACAGGGCGCCGGATACCTGCCGATCGGCGTCTTCACCGACACCATCAACGCGCTTGAATTCCAGATTGAAGGATTGCCGGTCCTGGGCTCGTCCGACCTGACCACCTCGCGGGCGCCGGTGGCGATCCTGGCCACCCGCGGCCTGACCTGCCGACGGGTGATCGAACTGCTCGACGGCCCGCTGGCGTCTTACCGCCACGTCATCGTTCAACCCGACCTCTTCGACGTTCAATCTTTATGGGTGCGGGTCAGCAATCTCGGCGGAGTCCCGGCTCTGGAGATGTCCTTGAACCTCCTGGATCCGGTGGCCCGCTGGTCCAAACATTTCCTCGAGCTGATGCTGGTGATTCTGACGGCCCCGCTCTGGGGTCTGCTCTGCCTGCTGCTCGGAGCCCTGATCTGGCTGGAAGATCGGGCCAACCCGTTTTTTTACCAGGAACGAATCGGCAAGAACGGCCGGACCTTCCGCACCCGCAAGTTCAGAACCATGGTGCCCAGGGCCGAAGAGGTGCTCCGGAAGAGATTGGCCGAAGATCCTCAACTGGCGGCCGAATGGGAGGCCAATTTCAAGCTGCGGCATGATCCCCGGGTGACCCGGCTCGGCCGCCTGCTGCGCAGAGCCTCCCTCGACGAGTTGCCGCAATTGATCAACGTCCTGAAAGGCGAGATGTCACTGGTCGGACCGCGGCCGCTGCCGGCCTATCACCACGACCAACTAACGGCCCAGGTCAAAAATCTGCGCGAACGCGTCCGCCCGGGCCTGACCGGGCTCTGGCAGGTCTCGGGGCGGAGCCAGGCCGGCATGGAGGGCATCGAGAAGTGGGATGCTTATTACGTGCGTAACTGGAGCGTCTGGTTGGACATCATCATCCTGGCGCGCACGGTGAGAGCCGTTTCCGGAGGAAGGGGCGCTTTTTGAGCAAGACGAAGGGTAGCCGCCGGTTGGCCACTACCGGCCGATGCAGTTCCAATCTCCAACCATCTTCCGTCAATCCAGTGCCCAACAATCCGATGAAACTCAGCCACCCTACATTACGGATGCCGGAACTCGATGGGATCCGCGGCCTCGCCGCCCTCATGGTCGTCGGCTTTCACCTGGCCGGCGTCTATAGCGGGTTTCTGGGCGTCGATATTTTCTTCGTCCTCTCCGGTTTTCTGATCACGTCCATCTTGCTGCGAGAATATGACGAACATGGAGAGATCCGGTTAAAAACCTTCTATCTCCGCCGCGCCATTCGGCTCTGGCCGGTCTTGACCGTCTTTCTGCTCGTCTACGGCGCGGTCGCGCTCGCCTTAAATCGCCCGCTGAGCAATACGCTCGCGGCGATGGCCTCAGTCGAGTTCTATTACAGCAACTGGCTTCAGGCCTTCCGGGCCCCGGTCGACCTCGACATGCTGACGCACACCTGGTCGCTCTCGGTCGAAGAACATTTCTACGTGGTCTGGCCGCTCGCGATCATCGTCCTGATGCGGCATGTCAGAAACTACCGATTGATCATCGGCCTGTTGATCGGCGCCATCGGCGCGATCGGACTCTGGCGGGGTTATCTCTTCTGGATCACCGCATCGGATCCGCGATGTTACTGCGGCACCGACACCCGGGCCGACGCGCTCCTGTCCGGCTGTCTGGTGGCCTTCATCCGCCAGTTGGGCCTGCAGGTCTCACACCGGCTGTCGGCGGCCGCGCTGATAGCGATCCTCTGCCTCCTGTTGCCGCCGGGCTGGCTCAAATCCGGAGCGGTCTACTATGGCGGCTTCACTTTGATCACGGTGGCGGCCCCGATCCTGTTGCTCTGGATTCTACAGAATCCGCAACACCCCGCCTGCCATCTGCTACGCCATCGAGCTTTGATCTGGGTCGGTCAGATCTCCTATAGCTTGTATCTGTGGCATTGGTTAGTCCTGAGGGTCATGCAGACCCTGATTCCCAACCAGTATGTGGCCCGGCCCGTGGCTTTAGTCCTGAGCTTTCTGGTAAGCGCTTTGTCATTCTATGCGATCGAACGGCCCTGCCTGCGGCTGAAGAATCGTTTGACGACGATGACGGCCCCGGCCTCCACGCGTTCGAAGAATGTTTCTCCCTCTAGGGCCTGTTAGCAACTTCTCTGCATTATTTTCGATTGTTTACCGGTGCGGATCGCCCGCTGGCGGAATGAGCGCCGGTCACCCTAGATCACAGGAGGAATCTCAAAAGATCCGTATGAAAATCCTTATTACGGGGGCAGCAGGATTTATTGGAACGCATGTCTCGGAACGATTGGCGGAGCGTGGCGACGAGGTTCACGCGGTGGACTGTCTGACGGACTATTATCCGTCTCCGTTCAAGATCTTGAACGCCCGAGCGCTGCAAGCTAAAGGGGTCCCGCTCTTCTCGTTGGATCTGGCCGAGGATGATCTGTCTCGAGTCGTTCACAACGTGGAGGTCATCATTCATCTAGCGGCCCTACCCGGAATCTCCGCGACCGCCTCATTCGAGGCCTATGCCAGAAATAATCTGCTGGCCACCTCTCGGCTGCTGGAGGCCGCCAAACGATGGTCTTCCCTGCGGGGATTCGTCTACATTTCGACCTCTTCGGTCTATGGAGTCGAGGCCACGGGAAATGAAGAGGTGTTGCCCAAACCGGTCTCGCACTACGGAGTCACCAAACTGGCGGCGGAACAACTCGTCCTGACGTACAACCGAGGCGGAATCTTCCCGGCCTGCTCCCTGCGGCCCTTTTCCGTTTATGGACCTCGCGAGCGGCCGGACAAGCTCTATCCGACCCTGATCCGGTGTCTCTTCGAAGATCGCCCGTTTCCTCTGTACGAAGGCAGCGAATTCCACCGGCGCAGCTACACCTATGTCAGCGATATTGTCGCCGGCATTACGGCGACGCTCCCGCGCCTGGAAGATTGCGCCGGCGAAATAATCAACATCGGCAATGACGTCTCCGCCACCACCGGAGAAGGAATCAAGATTGTAGAAGAGATTATCGGAAAGAAAGCCAGGATCGATCTGAGACCACGTCGGTCGGGCGACCAGGAGCGGACCCAGGCCGATATTCAGAAGGCCCGCCGGATCCTCGGATATCATCCGCAAATCGATCTCTGGGAAGGACTCACCAATGAGGTCTCGTGGTATCGAGATCACATCAACGGCAAGTTCAACTTCTGAACCCTGTCCAGTTGCCATGCCGGAAGGCGCGCCGGTCCGAAGTCGAGACACATCCTGACCCGCGCTCAAGAAGGGCTCAACCTCCTGCTTGAAAATGGGGAGGAATCCTTCAGATCACGCGAGCCGGCCGGCGTCCGGAGGCCTTGACCGGCCCCATTATCTCCTTATAGGTGCGAGATGTTTCAACATACACGTCTGTTCAGGTATCTGTGTCCTTTGATTCTGGCGCTCAGCCTGCTCATTTACGTCGCCATGAATCATCGGAGCGGGACGCCCACCCCGGCCTTCGCCCAAACCAGAGTCCAACCCACGCCCAGGGGGACGCCGCCCCTGACCAGGGTCACGCCCGTCCCCAAACCGAGCATTCCGCGCGTGGTGACCGTACCGACGCCGAGCCCGCTGCCGACTCCGGCGGGCCCGGTCTTCAATGTCACCCAGATGGGGAGTCTCTCGGTCAAACCGAACGACCCGTCCGACTCGACCGACAAGCTGCAGGCGATCATTCGGCAGTGTCCGGACGGCGGGACCGTCTACTTCCCGGCCGGCACCTATCTGATTACCAAGTCGCTGGACCTGACGACCGCCTGCTCGATGCTCGGCGAAAAGGGCCGGAGCATCATCTCGACCCAGCCGGTCGACCAGCGCCGGTTCTTCGTCTTCGTGACCCGCAAGAACATGCAGGGGCTCTCCTTCCAGCGCCTGGTCTTCGAGGGCGGCGGGATCTTTCTCGAATCCGGGCCCCACCGACAGGTCACGATTCGCGAGAATATCTTTCGCGACTTTCCGCCGGCCAAGTCGCCCTCGGGCCGGGAGACGACCTTCTTCGAGCGGGTCAATGTCTTCTGTTCGCTGGGTCTGAGCGAGGCCGAGATCTCCGACAACATCTTCGAGAACTCTCCCGATTCATATGGCGTGGAAGTGTGGGGACCAATCAGCCACTTCAAATTCAACCGCAACTACTGCTATAACATCCGCCAATGCATTCACACCGCGTCCCGGATCGACACGCACTACCCCAGGGCCGAGTTCAATCACAATGTCGGGCTCAAGTTGTCGCGGATGGGGATCGAGATTCAGACGCTGTTCGACGACGCGCAGATCATCGGCAACTACATGGCCGATTGGCGCAATATCGGCCAACCCGAAAACTATGCCTGCATGGCCCGGTATGGTTATGACTGCGATACCATGGGCCTCTCGCTGGCCTTCGGCGGGTTCCGCGCGATCGCGCGTGACAACATCGTGCTCGGACCGGCGAGCCAGTTCGGCAACCCAACCGAGGGCGGCACCTCTTTCGGCATCGAACTCTATACCGCCGAGGGCAGCATCACCACCAACAACTTCATCGTCAACATGGCTCCCGCCATCGTGACGGATCATGCCACCGGCAACTACGTCGTGGCCGGCAACTACATGTGCGGGTCTCCGTATGCCACGCAGATCGGATGGAATGCTCGCTGGCAGAACAATCCCACGAACGTCTTCTCCGATACCTGCGCGAATGCCGCCTGGATCTCGCTGTTGCCGCCCCCTCCCCGGCGACCGTTTTAAGTCTTCGGTTGATCAACCGCGAAACACGCGGAAGACACGAAATCAAAGAATTAGTCATTTCGCATCTTCCGCGTGGCTCGCGATCGGCAGCCCGGCTTCCCCAGACTTTTCTATACTTTATCCGGCCAGCCTCTCGGTCTCTCGAGTAAAAAAATCGTCAACTAAATATTAATTACTCTCTTCCCGACAGTTCTTATTTGAGATTTTGTCTCCTGTAGACACATGTTATCAGCGAGTAGGACTCTAACTACTCGGAATAGGTAGTGGCCTGCGTTCTTGAAGATCAACCTGGGTCTTCATTGGTCATTTATCATTTTCCAGCTCACATTTTTCATTGATTAGCCTTGGTTCGCGCCGCGATCATGGTGAGTTATTCACCAATGATCGAGGACTAATAGAAAATGGAGATCTGGTCTCACATGTGCAAGGAGCACTCAAGATTACTGTGGACGATCGTCGTGATCGTCATCATCTGCCGGCTCGGCGGCGTGGCCTCCGCGCAGAGCGCGACGGCCACCTTCAGCGGTCTGGTCGTTGACGAACGCGGAGCGGTCGTGGCCGATGCCGCCGTGACCGCCACCAGCGGCAGCACCGGCTGGAGGCGCCAGGCGGCGACCAACGGCGACGGAATGTTCATCTTCCCCCTGCTGCTGCCCGGAAGATACACGGTCACGGTGCGGTATCCGGGATTCGCGACCCTCGAGGTCAGAAATCTGGTGTTGGAGGTCGGCGATCAGAAGGCGCTGAAGTTCAACCTGCGAGTCAGCCAGATCGGCGACTCGATCACGATCGTCGAGGCGGACAACAGCATCCGGGATTCCGGAGCGGTCGGGACCGTCATCAACCAGCAGTTCATCGAGAACATTCCGCTTAACGGCCGAAGTTTCCAATCCCTGATCGAACTGACGCCGGGAACCGTGCTCACGGTCACCAGTGACGTCTCGCAGGGACAGTTCAGCGTCAACGGTCAGCGCGCCAATACCAACTATTTCACCATCGACGGCGTCAGCGCCAATGTGGCGGCCTCGGCCGGAACGATCATCAGCCAGACCGGCAACGGATCGCTGCCCTCGATGACCGCCTTCGGCAGCACCAGCAACCTGGTTTCGCTCGACGCGCTGCAGGAATTCAAGGTTCTCACCTCCACCTACACCGCCGAGTACGGCCGCACGCCGGGCGGGCAGATTACGCTGGTGACCCGATCCGGGACCAACGATTTTCACGGCACGCTCTTCAACTATTTTCGCAACGACACACTCGATGCGAACGATTGGTTCGTCAACGCCCTGGGCCTCGACAAACCGGCGCTCCGCCAGAACGATTTCGGCGGCACGATCGGCGGCCCCTTGATCCTGCCGCGATTGCGCAAGAGCGGGCCGCAACCCTGGTATCATGGGCGAGACCGGACCTTCTTCTTCTTCTCTTACGAAGGATTGAGGCTGCGCCAGCCCCGCATCGGAATCACTCAGGTGCCGGGAGAGAGCATCCGGCAGCAGGCGCCGCAGAGCGTGCGGCAGTACCTGGACCTCTTCCCCCAACCGACGGGTCCCGAGAATACCGAGACCGGTCTGGCCGGATTCAACGCCAGCTACTCCAATCCCTCGTCGCTCAATGCCACGAGCTTGCGGCTCGACCATACGCTGCGGAACGGATCCACGATCTTCGGGCGATACAACCACGCGCCGTCCGAGACCACGGCCCGCCGCCCCTTCGGAGCTTACAGTCTCAACACCTTGAACCCGATCAATTCGATCACCCGGACGATCACCCTCGGGCATACGCTCATCGCGGGGCCCCGGCTCAGCAATGAGTTGAGGTTCAACGACAGCCGGGTCCGAAGCCGCTCGGCGCTCCTGATCGACGGGTTCGGCGGCGCCCAGGTTCCGGCGCTCACGTCGCTGCTGCCCTCGGCGGTCTCTCCGCAAACCTCGCAATTCTCGCTCACCGTCAATACCGGTTTCTACACGGGGGTGGCCTTCGGGAACAACGTCTGGAACGAGCAACGCCAGATCAATTTCGTCGACAACCTGACCAAGGTGATCGGCGCCCACTCCTTCAAATTCGGCGTGGACTATCGCCGGTTGAATCCGTTGATCGGTTCGCTCGAGTACGGGCAGACCCTCGACTTCACCGACCTCGCGACCCTGGGAGCGGGGCAGGCCACGGCGGCCACGATCACCTCCGGAACCACCGCGCGCGAACCGGTCTTCACCAACCTTTCGCTCTACGGTCAGGACGTCTGGCATCTGACGCCGAGGCTCACGTTCACCTATGGTTTGCGGTGGGAACTCAATCCGCCGCCGACCGAAGCGAACGGCAACCAGGCGTTCACCGTCACCGGCCTGGACCATCCCGAGACCCTGGCGCTGGCGCCGCGCGGCACGCCGCTCTACCGAACCGCCTACAACAACCTGGCCCCGCGAGGCGCCATCTCTTACCAGTTATCGCAGTCGCCGGGCAGAGAGACGGTGATTCGCGGCGGAGCCGGCATCTTCTATGATCTCGCCACCGGGCAGATTTCGGAGGCCTATCGGTTCGGCTCTTTCGGCTTCGGTTCGATCCGGAGGCTTTATGACGTCTCGTTTCCGCTCGAGACGCTCATGGTCAATCCGCCCCAGGTCTCGATGGACCCGCCGTACGGAGGAAACTTCACGGTCGCGGATCCCGATCTCAAGCTCCCCTACACGGTTCAATGGAACCTGGCGCTGGAACAATCTTTCGGCTCGGGGCAGACGATCTCGTTCACCTACGTCGGCTCGGCCGGACACCGGCTGCTCCGCGGCGAGGTGCTGCTCGCTCCGAACCCCGACTTCACGTCGGAAGATACGAGCATTATGGTGATCCGGAACAACGCCTCCTCCGACTACCATGCCCTTCAACTTCAGTATCAGCGGCGGCTGTCGCGCGGCCTGCAGGCGTTGGTCTCGTACACGTGGGCGCATTCGATCGACGACATCTCATCGGACAACGTCGACTCTTTCCCCACTCCGGGAATGCTCACGCCGCCCAGACAGGACCGGGGCGCGTCCGACTTCGATGTCCGGCACAATTTCTCCGCCGCCGTGACCTACGATCTGCCGATCCACCCGAGCCGCCGAATAGCCAGGGCCCTGCTGGGCAACTGGTCGGTCGACACCATCGTCAAGGCCCGCAGCGCCACGCCGGTCGATGTCGGAGGCAAGTTCGTGCTGAACGGAGGGTTCGTCTACCTGACCCGCCCGGATCTGGTCGCCGGCGTTCCGATCTATCTCCGGGACGATTCGGCCCCCGGCGGCCGGGTGCTCAATCCGGCGGCCTTTGCGATCCCGGCGGAGGACCGGCAAGGCACGCTCGGCCGCAACATGGTTCGCGGATTCCCGTTCTTCCAGACGGATCTCACGCTCCGGCGGCGGTTCAGACTCAATGATCAAGTGAATCTCACGCTCCGGACCGACTTCTTCAATCTCTTCAATCACTCGAACTTCGGCAACCCGGTGGCGTTGCTCGCGGACCCGACGAACTTCGGGAGATCGACGGCCATGCTCGGGTCGAGTCTCGGAAAAGGAGATATCGACGGCGGATTCAATCCGCTCTACCAATCCGGAGGGCCTCGATCGATCCAGCTCTCGTTGAAACTGCAGTTTTGAACCGGATGCACTCAATGCCGAATAGAGAAGGCGGAACAAACGGCGATCGTGTAATCGATGGAAAACAGGCCCGATCCTTCCGTCTGTTCCGAACCTTCTCTCTGATGGCGCTCTCACTGCCCCTCATCATCGTCTGTCACTCGAAGCCTGTCATGTCGTCCAACCCTCAGAGATCGCCGGTCAGCATTACAGATCTGGTCGGGTACACGCGAATCCGCCAGGTCCGAATCTCGCCCGACGGTAAATGGGTGGCGTATCTGCTGATCAAGCCGCAGATCGCCGACAATCGCTACCAATCCACGCTCCTGTTACAAAAGACCGAGCCGTCCGCGGCGCCGATCGAACTGGCGAGGTTCTACACCGCGGGGGATCAAACTTACGACCGGGAGACCGGAGCCCTGAAGAGTTTCGGCGGCCAGACGGCCTGGTCGGCCGACGGCCGCAAACTGGCTTACACCAAACGAGTGAATGACCAGGTACAATTATGGATCCGCCAGCTCGATTCAGGATCCGACTTCAAGGCCGCCGGCGATCTGCCCAACGCCGAGTTGACCGGGTGGAACGAGGACGGGACGACCATCGGATTCAAAGTGAGCAACCCGGTGCCGTCGCTCTCCGGGCCGCCGGACCCGGCGGTGAGAGTCACGGATGAAACCAACTTCTGGACTCCACCCTGGTACAGTCCTCCCGCTCCCGAACAGCTAGTCGATGCCTACCGATATCACCTCCCCTCCGGCGAATTGACCACAACCGGAGACCAGGAACCGAACAACCCTCAGGATTTGACCTATGAAGATGCGAAGTGGCCGACCAGACCAGATGAGATCAAGTATGCCCTCGAAGCGGTTCTTTCGCCCGATCAGAAGAAGTCCGTCTTCCTGGGCATGGGCTTGTACCATACGCGAGAGATCGAAAAAGCCTACCAGGACTTCTTTGTCGGGATCAGCCTGGTGGGAGCTAAAAGCCCGCCCAGGGAGTTCCACCACGCCACGTCCCACATCCACGACTTCCGATGGAGCAACGACAGCCGGTTGATCTACGGCCTCTTGCGAGATCCGGAATATACGGCCGTGGTCTCCATCTCCGCCGAGGACGGCGAGATGAAACAGCTCTTGAAGATCGACGGCTCCCTGACGAATCTCGAGTGGCAGGCCGATGGGACGGCATTTGTCGCGACCCGGCAGAGCTCGTTGATGCCCGATCAACTGGTGAAAGTGGACCTGGCCGGCGGGACGACCACCGTCCTGGCCGACCCCAATGCGGCCTTCGCGGAGAAGGATCGGCCCCGAATCAGATTCATGCGGATCAACAATCCGCTCGGGGGCGGAATCCACGGGCGGCTCGTGCTGCCCAACGGCTATGTCCAGGGCCGCCGCTATCCGCTGATCTTCACCACCTATCTCGCCGGACCTGAGTTTCTGGAAGGAGCCGTGGGAGACGAGTTCCCGATCTTGCCGTTCGCCGCCAACGGATTCGCGGTCTTCGTCATGGATGCCGAGCTCTCGAACATGCGGTCGGACTTCGGAGACCTGGAGTTCACGCTCATGATGTATAAGCGGCCGCTCGATGCCATGGAGACGGTCCGGCAGCAGCTGACCGCCGAAGGAATCATCGATCCGGAACGATGCGCCATTACCGGCCTCAGTTACGGATCGGATATTGCGGTCTATGCGCTTTCGAGAAGCAAGTTCTTCAAAGCCGCCAG
>DATEFT010000839.1:0-8814 GCA_035280505.1 Blastocatellia bacterium
CATTCATGCTCTGCCGGCGCTGAGTTGCGGCATTAATGCTGGTCCCCGCGGTTGAACCGGTAGGTCAGTTTCAACCTGAAGTTCCGGCCGTTCTGCTCGATCAGGTCCTGCCGATGCTCTTCGGCGCCGGGATCTCCATACTTTCGATCAAAGAGATTGTAGAGGCTCAACGAGAGGTCCAGCCCTTTGACCAGTTTTTGACCGAAGAGCGTCAGGTTAGAGAGCCAGAAAGCGTCGGCGGCGGCCCCGGCCAGGGTCTTTCTCCGGCTGGTATATTGCAGCTCCAGGTCCGCAAAGGCTCTCCATTTAACCAGCGGCACGACCAGATTGAACTTGCCCAGATGTCGCGGCGAGTTGGTCAGCAACTGTCTGGTTTGACTGTCCCGGGTATCCTGCATCGTATAACTGAGATGTCCTTCGATCCCCCTGATCAGTTTGGTCTCCATCTCCAGCTCGATCCCTTTAGATTTGACGCTCTCCAGATTCTGATAGGTCAGGAGTCCGTCTTCCGGATCGGGCTGCTGGCTGATCAGGCCGCTGATTCGATAGAGATAACCGGAGGCCGATAACCGGACGCTCTCGCCCAGATACTGCTCCAGAACCAGCTCGCCGGTCCTGATGGTCTCCGGTTTCAACCCGGGATTGGGTTTATACGATTGGACGGCGGCATAATAGAATTCGAAATTGCTGGGCGCGCGAAACGCCTCGCCATAGAGCGCCTTGAGACTGGTTTTGGGGGCCGGATGATAGATCAATCCGAGCCGCGGTTTGGCGGTTCCGCCAAAGGTCGTATAGTAATCGTACCGGACGCCGGCGCTGAGGGTCACGTTCTCACGGATGGCCAGTTCGTCCTGCAGATAGAAGGCTGAATTCTTCGAATCTCGCCGGTCGTCGATATACGGGAAATACGGCCCTTCATCGTAATTGCTCTGATCCTGCCTCAAGTTGTCCTGATATTCAGTTCCGAGCGTAAACTTATGTCTTCGCCAGAGAGCTTTGGAGAGCTGCAAGCTGCCTCTCCACCATTCTCCGTGGCTCAGATCTCGATTGACCGTGAGTTGCCGGGCTTCAGGGTCGGCATAGCCGGTGACGTAACTCCCGTCATAGGAGTTCAGGTCGTAGGAGATGCTGGCCGTCAGGTCCAGTCGATTGCCGAAGAGGTGTTGGTATTGGAGGTTCAGGTAGCCTCGCCGGTCGATGGTGCGACTGTGCGGATCATTGAAGATGGTCGCGAAAGCGCCGGTCGGAATTCCTTTCTCCCTGGCGCCGTACACTCCGCGCAGGGTGAAATCGCGATACGATAGATTGATCAGGAAATGCTTCGATCGGTCGTCATCGGTGTTCTCGGTGAGGCCGTGGTTGGTCTCGAGGCTGTCGTACTCTTTGATATACAAGCGCCGCGGCCCGTGGCTGTGATAATAGGACGCGGAGAGCAGCAGCTCCAGGCCGTTATCTAATTTCTGACCGTAGCTGAAACGTTCCTTGTAGCCGCCGAAACTGGCGGCCTCGGTCGACGCTTCCACCCCCTTTATTTGCGACGCCTGTTTGGTGATGATGTCGATCGTGGCGAAGAAGGCGCTGGTGCCGTATAACGACGAACTGGGGCCGCGAATGATCTCGATCCGCTCGATCAGGTCGATCTCGATCGGCAACTCCGTGCCGATCGGCGCCAACCCATAGATGTTATCGTTGATCCGATGGCCGTCCACCAGCAGCAAGATCCTGGTGTTATAGTCGCCGGGGCGGGCAAACCCTCTGGTCCCGAGATAACTGTAATTTCGATCGTAGTTCACATAAAAGCCCCGCACGCCCCGTAAGATGTCGGCCAGCGTGCGGTATCCGCGCTTTTTGATCTCATCGGCGGTGATGATGCTGACCGATGACGGCGCTTCGGTGACTTTCTGCAAATGTTTAGAAGCGCTGTAGACGGAACGGACTTCAATCTTCCTCAACTCCTCAAGGCTGGTCTCCGTCAAATCGGGGGCCGGGAGCTGGCTCTGGGCGGCCGCGCGGCCCTCGGCGGTCAGGATCAAGATGGCCAGGATCAGGCTGTTGGCCAACCGGACGGGCCAGGCGATATTCATCGAGCCGTTCATTTATTCCTTCTCCCTTCCTTCCTCTCGGCCGGTCCGAAGGAGCGCCTAAAGAAATCGGGTTGAGTCGCAAAAGGTCCAACTGTGAAATGGGGAGTCAGAAGAAGAAGTGGGGATTCTGATGTGGTCTGATTCAGCCTGAAGGATTTTGATAACCTGATGCCGGAATGGCTCGGGGCGCTTCCCCTGCCGACGCCGAAGACCGTCGCCGACATATTGTCCATATTCAGGTGCGCGCTGGCAAGCGCCGTGACCCCTTGTGGCGACGGATCAGTACCGCTCGCGGTACGGATCCAATCCGCGTCCTGCGGGAATCCAGATCTTGGTGTGCCAATTATCTAGTAAACTGGGAAGGCTTCGCCTAGAATGGCGCCCGACTGATACCTTTCGATAATCGGCATCCCACCCGGAGGCCACCCGGAGGCCACCCGGAGGCCACCCGGAGGCCATCCGGAGGTTGGCCTGGTTGCCGAAGCGGATGGTCAAAGCTGGGATGAAAAAGCGCGGATGGATGGGATTAATCGCAATTTTCACTTCTTGCTATCGACGGCTGCGGCCGTTCCGTCGAACCGCCGCGGCCAGGAGGATTGATCATGAGATTGAAGAGAGAGCTGGCCGTGGTTGGTCATTCCATGGCTTTGATTGGACTGTGCTGCCTCTTCGCCTTTTCCGGCCGGGTCGAGGCTCAGGGACTGGGCAGCATCGTCGGCACGATCACGGACCCTTCCGGAGCGGTAGTCGCCGGCGCGAAGGTCACGGTGACCGAGACCGGCACCAGCTTCACCAGGACGGTCACCACCACGGCCGAAGGCTCCTACGTGCTCCCCTCGCTCCGCCCGGCGCAATATGATCTGAATATCGAAGCCACGGGATTCCGTAAATCCAGCCGCAAAGGCCTGACCTTGCTCGCCGACCAGACGCTGACGGTGAGCGTGACCTTGCAGATCGGGGCCACGGAGGAGGTGGTCGACGTGGCCGGCAATACCACGCAGGTCGACACCTCGACGCCGACGCTCAAACAGGTGATCGAGCAACAGCGGCTGGTGGAGCTGCCGTTGAACGGCCGCAATGCGGCGGAGCTCAGCATGCTGGTCGCCGGAACCGTGAGCTACCCGTCGAATCCGGCGAATCCGACCGGAACCTACGCGGGAGGCGTGCTGCAGGGGACGACCAAGACCTTTCCGGGCGCGGTCGCCATCGTGACCAATGGTTCGCGGCAGAATCAGGTCAGCTACCGGCTCGACGGCGGCAACAATGTCGACGAATATACCAACGTCAACCAGCCGTTTCCGATGCCGGACGCGCTCCAGGAGTTCAGCGTCCAGACCAGCAACTACAGCGCGGAATACGGGCAGAACGCCGGAGGCGTCGTCAACGTCATCACCAAATCGGGCGCCAACAGCTTTCACGGAAACGCCTTTGAGTTCGCGCGCAATGCCGTCTTCAACGCCAAGCCCTGGCAGGCGCCCACGCGGGACAGCCTCAAGCGTAATCAGTTCGGAGGCACTTTCGGCGGTCCGATCATCCGCGACCGGACCTTCTTCTTCGCCGCGTTTCAGCAGACCATTCAGCGCAACCTCCTGCAGGGCAATACGGCGACCGTCCCGAACGCGGCGCAGCGGGCGGCGGCCACCGATCCGGCCGTGATCAACCTGCTGCAGCACATTCCGACGGGCGACGCCACCGGCCGCGTCAGTTTCACCAGGCCGGACCAGCAGGACTTTCGCGAGATCACCGGGCGGGTCGATCATACTTTCTCGCCGCAGGACCGGCTGACGGGCCGCTACTTTTACGACCGCTTTCAGCGAAACGCGGTCTTCGATCCGAACAATCTGCTGACCTATTCGGACGGCTCGACCATCGTCTCGCAAAACTTCCTGATTCACGAAAACCATGTCTTCGGCCCGACGCTGATCAACGACTTTCGGATCAGCTTTGCGCGGGACGCGGCCCGGCGCGGCCCCGCTCCCAATGCGATCAGCGTCCAGGATCTGGGCGTGAGCCTGCCGTTCCAGGCCGCCACCAAGGCCATTCAACAGGTCCGGGTGTTCAATGCTTTCAGCTTCGGCGACAATCCGCCGGCGTCGTTCATCCGCAACAACTACAACTTGAGCGACGATGTGAGCTGGGTGATCAAGAAGCACGAGCTGCGGTTCGGAGGTTCGATCGAACGCAGCCAGGTAGATCTGGACAATCTCTTCTTCCAACCGGCCGAGTTCAGTTTTCCCTCGCTGGCGGCTTTTCTGAACGGACAACTGGGTGATTACGGCGGCAATCCGGCCTTCCGGCAGGGCGCCGGCGAATTCAAGAACAATCGCAACCTTTTCGCCGGGCTCTATCTTCAGGACAATTTCCGCGTCAGCCGCCGCCTGACGCTCAATCTCGGCCTGCGCTGGGAACCGGCGCTGCCCTGGCGCGAGACCAAGGGCCGAGTGGAACAGTTCCGGCTCGACGGTCTGATTGCCGGACTCCATTCGACGATGTTTCCCAATGCGCCGGCGGGCGTCTATTTCCCCGGCGACGCCGGTGTTCCGGAACATGGCATCCGCGGCAGCATGAACAACTTCGCTCCTCGCCTCGGCTTCGCCTACGATCTGTTCGGCGACGGCAAGACCAGCCTTCGCGGGGGCGCCGGAATCTTCTTCGACACCCGCATTCCCGGAGCCATCAACAACCGGTTCGCGGACCTTACTCCGTTCAGCCCGCAGTATGTGCTGAGCACCGGGACCACCGTCGGACCCGGCACCTTCAGCGATCCGCTCTGCACGCTGCCGGGAACTCCGGACCGGGCTTCAACGGGCGTGTTATCGACTCGCTGTTCGTCACGGGCCGCGGCCTATCCGTTCCCGGCCACCTTTCCGCCTTCCAAGAACGCGGCCTTCGGTTTGAACACTTTCGTGCTGAGCTGGGATCCGGTCAATAAATACCAGGTTCCGACGCTCTACAACTGGAATCTGACTATCGAGCGTCAACTGGCCGCCGAGATGTTGGTGCGGGCGGCCTACGTGGGCTCGCGCGCCAATCACCTGACGGAGACGCTCTTCCTGAATCCGTCGCCCGTCGGCGGCGGAATGCCCAGGCTCAACGCCATTGCCGGAGACTCGTTCTTCAGCACCGTTCAGCAGGATCTGCAGGACATCAATTCGACGTACCATTCGCTCCAATTGTCGGCCGAGAAACGCCTCTCCGGCGGGCTGACGGTTCTGACGAACTATACCTGGTCCAGGAGCATGGATGATCTCCCGCCCGGCGCGGGAGTCCTCGGATTCGACACCTCCTCCGCGCTTCCGTGGGACGACCCGCGGCGGCACCAGTTCGATTACGGGCCCTCGGAATTCGACCACACTCATCGCTTCGTCGCATCCTATGTCTGGGCGCTGCCCAAACTCTCCGGATCGAAAGGCCTGATGCGCGGAGTCCTGGGCGGCTGGCAGTTCAGCGGACTGGTCCAGGCCCAGACCGGGCGTCCGCTGACGGTGATCACTGCCTCGAACAGGTCCGGAACCGGGATCGGACAGGACCGGGCCGTGGCCCTCGGCAATCCGTACGGGGGCGGCGCCTGTGCCAGACCGGGCATCACCGGACCCTGTAAGGATTGGCTCAATCCGGCTTCATACGCCGTCAATCCGGCCGGCACCTTCGGCAATGTGGGCAAAGGCAGCGCCCGGTTTCCGGGTTTTTATGCCTGGGATCTCGGTCTCTCCAAGAATTTCTCATTAACCGAGCGCTGGAAGCTGCAGTTTCGCGCGGAGTTCTTCAATGTCTTCAACCGGGTCAATTTCCTGGATGACGAAGGCACCGTCAACAACCTGGCCAGGTTCAGCGTGGATGCCCTCGGTCAAGTCAGCAACCGGCTCTTCGGCGGCTTGCAGGTGGGCGGGGCTCCGCGGATCGGACAACTGGCTTTGAAGGTCGTCTTCTAGCCGGCAAGGGGGGAAGATCCGCGAAACCGGTCGTCATCTGCGGGAAAGCGAGCCGGATTTGGCCGACCGTTTCGCCGCTTGCCTGCATCGCGGGCCATTTGTCAAAATGGCCCGGATATGAACATTCAGCAGTTTGAAGCACGAAAGCAAGATCACCTCTCTCTCTCGTTGAGTCCGGCCAATCAAGCGGCGGGCCGGAGCGGCCTGGAGTCCATTCACCTTAATCATGAGGCGATTCCGGATCTGGACTTCGAAGAGGTCAACCTCGAGACGCCGGTTCTGGGTCGATTGTTGCCCACGCCATTTTATGTCGCGAGCATGACGGCGGGACATGCCGACGCCGTAAGCGTCAATTCAACCCTGGCCAGGGCCTGTCAGGAGCGCGGCTGGGCGATGGGCGTCGGATCTCAGCGCCGTGAACTGGAGGCCGAAGCGGGCGCCGGGGCGATCGATAACTGGCAACGTCTGCGTCAGGAGGTTCCCGGGCTGGTCCTCTTCGCCAACATCGGTCTCAGCCAATTGGTCAAAGCGGACGTCTCCGACATCCTGCGGCTCGTCGACGCGCTCGACGCCCAGGCGGTCTGCATTCACCTCAACGCTTTGCAGGAAGCGATCCAGCCGGAAGGGACGCCGCAGTTTAAAGGAGCCTGGAAAGCGATCGAAGATCTTTGCCGGGAATTGGGCCGCCCCGTCATCGTCAAGGAGACCGGTTGCGGTTTCCATCTCTCGACCTTGCGCCGGTTGGCGCAGATCGGCCCCGCCGTCGTCGACGTCAGCGGGCTCGGCGGGACGCATTGGGGCCGGATCGAGGGCGCGCGCGCCGCTCAGGACAGTCCGGCCCACCTGGCGGCGGCGACTTTCGCCGGTTGGGGAGAATCGACCGTTGACAGTGTTCTGGCGGCGGTCGAGGTCATGAATCGTCAGACTGAGATCTGGGCCTCGGGCGGAGTGCGGTCCGGGCTCGACGCCGCCAAGCTCATTGCGCTCGGGGCGCATCGGGTCGGTTATGCCAAGCCCGCTCTCGAATCGGCCCTCGCCGGGCCCGGCGAGTTACGCCGATGGATGGAGCTGCAAGAGTATGAGCTGCGAATCGCTCTCTTCTGCACCGGCCACGCCTCGACCGCGCAACTCCGCGGCAATTCGGATTCCTGGCGGCTGATCGAGGCCTGAACCGCTGTCCCAGCAAGAGCTGAGAGGGGGACTCGACGGTCCCGGATCTGTGGCATTGCCACATGAGGCATGTTATAGTCGGGCGGCTGATGTGGGAATAACACAGGAGGTGCGATGGCTTCAAAGAAGCTTGATTTGCTCCAGGGGACGCTGGATGTGATGGTGCTGCAGACGTTGGCGACCATGGGCTCGCTGCATGGGTACGGGATTGCGAGGCGGATCGAGCAGGTCAGCGGGAACCAGGTCCTGCTGAACCAGGGGACGATCTACGCTTCGCTGGTGCGCTTGCAGCAGCGCGGCCTGATCTCCGCCGAGTGGGGGGCCTCCGAGAATAACCGGAAGGCCAAGTTCTACTCCATCACCAAACGCGGATCCAAGTATCTAGCCGACGAGGTCGCCTACTGGCGGCGGTTGGCGGACGTCATGGGCCGGGTCTTCGCCTCGTCGACGGAGGGTTCAAATTCATGATGATCATTCGCGCTGGGCTGGCTCGGATCTTCGCGCTCTTCCGCCGGCGGAAGTTGGACCGGGAGTTGGATGCGGAATTGTCCGCGCATCTGGAGATGGCGATCGAGGACCATCTCAAACGCGGGCTTTCGGCCGAGGAGGCGCGCCGCCAGGCGATGATCAGCCTCGGGGGAGTGGCGGCGGCCAAAGAGTTGCATCAGGAGAGCCGGGGGCTGCCGGTGCTGGAGACGATCCTGCAGGATGTTCGTTACAGTTTTCGGACGCTGCGGCGGGACGCCGGATTGACCACCTTTGCGATCCTGATTGTGGGACTGGGCGTGGGCGCCAGTTCGACGGTCTTCAGCGTGGTCAATGCTCTGCTGTTGCGGCCCCTGCCTTTCGCGGAGCCCGGAAACCTGACGTGGATCGCGAACAGTCTGACCGCCGGCCTCTCCGCGCAGACCATTCAGGTCGCGCACCTTCAAGACCTCCAAACCCAGGCCCGGTCATTCTCCGAAGTAACGGGATATTTCGCGTTCTATGGCGTCGGAGACCTCAAGCTCACCGGCGACGGCGAGCCGGAACGCCTGACCGGGGTCCCGGTCGCCGAGAACTTCTTTCGGGTGCTCGGGGTCCGGCCGCAACTGGGGAGACTGTTCACCCCCGAGGAGTGCCGGTGGAACGCGCCGAAGGCGATGCTCCTCAGTCACCGTCTGTGGGTGAGTCGTTTCGCTTCCGACCCGGGCGTCGTCGGCCGTTCACTGACGATCAATGACGCGCCCGCCACCGTCGTGGGCGTCTTGCCGGCCTCTTTCGACTTCGCCACCGTCTTCGCTCCCGGAAGCCGTATCGATCTGTATCTGCCGTTTCCGTTGTGTCCGGAGACGAACCGGTGGGGAAACACCATGGCCGTCATCGGTCGCCTCCAGCCCGGCGTCACGGTCGGAGCCGCGCAAGCGGAGGTCTCCATGATCGCGGAGCGGAACCGGCGCGATCATCCCGAGCGCAACTACTTTGGGGGGAAGGTCAGCAACTTGCGAGAGCAGGTCAGCGGCCAGATCCGGCCCGCCATGTACGTTCTCATTTGCGCCGTGGGTTTGGTGATGCTGATTGTCTGCGCGAATCTCTCCAATCTCCTTCTCGCCCGGATGGCGGCCCGCGAGAAAGAGATCGCGATTCGG
>DATEFT010000840.1:0-4824 GCA_035280505.1 Blastocatellia bacterium
GCGATGAAGTTGCCGTAGGTCACGACCCGGCGGAACTCCTGTGAGAAGAAGAAGAAGGTCCGGTTCCGGTTCTCGTTGTAGGCCAGCGGTCCGAAGACCTCTTTGGGAAACCAGACCGGCCCGCCGATCGTGTAGCCGAAGTTGTTGTAACGCAGCGGCAGCCGGAGCGCCTTGCCGTCCCGATCCCGCGCCGCCGCCGGATTGGCGTTCTGCAAGAAACTGTTCGCGTTCAGTTTGTCGTTGCGGAAGAACTCATAAGCGCCGCCGTGAAACTGGCCGCCGCCCGATTTGGTGATGACGTTGATGTGCCCGGCGGCATTGCGCCCGTACTCGGCGCTGTAGTGATTGCGCAGCACCTTGAACTCGGCGATTGCGTCCACGCTCGGATAGTTGAGCAGCGTCAGATTCGAGCCGCGATCGACGTTGTCCGCGCCGTCGATCGTGTAGCTGTTCTGACTGTTACGTCCGCCGTTGATCGAGAAACTGACGACGTTGGTCTGGCCGAAAGGATTGGTCGTGCCGATGTAGAGTTGATCGCTGGCGCCGGAGCTGATGCCGGGCATGAGGGTCAGCAATTGCAGGTAGTTGCGCGTATTGAGCGGCAGCTCGCGGACCTCGGCGCCGGTCAGCAGCCCGGTCTGGGTCGCGGTCTGCAATTCGACCGCCAGGGGCGACGATTCGATCACCACCTCCTGGGTCACGGGCCCGACCTCGAGCGTCGCATCCTCGGTCAAGCGGTCGTTGACGTTCAGCTCGATCCGGCTCCGCGTGAACTTCTTGAACCCGGTGGCTTCGATCGTCACCGCATAATGCCCCACCGGCAACAACGGCGCCGAATATGAACCCTCGCTGTTGGTGGTCAGGGTCCGGACGATAATGTTCTTATCGGTCTCCCTGATCGTCACCCTGGCCCCGACGACCGCCGCGCCGTTGCCGTCCTTGACCAATCCCACGATACTTCCGGTTATCTCCTGGGCCACCATCGACCCCGTCAAGACCAGCGGTAACCATAGGAAGAGCGCCCAACCAAACCGTCTATCACTGAACCTCATACCTTTATCCTTTGGTCTTTTGAACCTTGATTTAAAATTGTTTCGTCATGATTTCGATCCGGCAGATCAGATCGAACTACAGAACGTAGCCACGCAGGACGTGAGCAATAATATTGAAGAACTTCTAGTGATTCTGGTTAATTAAGGCAAATGGCATGCCACCTCCGGCGCCCGGAACATTTGAAGATCCAAACCCGGTAGCAACCAAGTATTTAGCCTGGGTTCAACATTTAGCCTTCAACCATCTCCGGACGGGCGCCTCCGAGTAGTCGGCGGCCGCGGGTCAACGGATTAAAACTGCAAAATTCCCAAAGCGCCATCCGAAAAAATGAATCGGCGATAACACCTTCTGGTTGAACGGATTTTCCCTTGGGTGGGGGTTAGAAAGTAGAATATCGAATTGTTAGTTTCCCGGGTACTTGGTCTAAAGACCTTGCCGGTCTGTGCCATAATCTCGGTGGGAAATATTATGAGTTATCCAATCCGCGACATTTTTCTCAGCAGCCAGGAGCAGGAACAGATTCGTCACCTGCTGGGCCGCATCGGCACCATTTCGGAGTACTTCAGAAAGACGCTCAGCCTCTTCAAGGATCGGAGAGATCTGCCCCAATCGCTGCTCGAGGCAGCGCCGTGGCTGATGGAGACGACCACCGGAGTCGGGGTGGCCGCCAGGCTGGTCGTCGACTGGATGACGCCGAAGCAGCCGTACGAAGTCGGAGCCGTGGCCTGCACGCTCGCCTACCAGGAGGCCACGCGTCAAGCCGTGACCGAGGTCTGGAGATCCGTTCCGAGCTTCGATCAAACGTCGAAGCTCGACGAGCGCCTCGCCGCCAGGTTGACCGAGCGGGCCCCGATCGAAGAGGCCGACCTGAGCACCTTCACCTTCGATTCGGCCTTTCAACATCCGTTCATCATTCGCGCCGACCAGGCGCTGCGCGAGATGCTGCGCGCCGCCGGCTTCGGCCAGGAACAGGAGCGCGACGTCTTCAACTCGCTCCATGACTCGTTCAAGCGGGAGCTCGAGCAGTTGTTGACGCACGCCGCGACGCGCGAAAAGTTCGCGCCGTTCAAAGACTGGATCGAACTGGGCCCCGAGCGGCAACTGCGGGCGGTGGCGCTGCAGATCCATGCCAAATCCCAGATCGCGCAGTTCGCCGCCGATCCGCTCTTCGAACGCGAACCGTTCGCCCTGCGGGACGTCTATGTCGAGTCCGAGTGCGGCCTGCTCAAATGGGGACAGATCCGGACCAGCGTGGAGGCCGGAGGCGGCGAACCGTCGCTCACTGAAGCCATGGACCCCGGTTCGGAGAATTACGGCGACCGCTACGAACTGCTCCAGACCGTGAAGTGGTACCTCACCAATCCGGACTTCCATGACGCGATCGTGGTTCAGGGCCCGGCCGGAGCCGGCAAATCGGCGTTCACCCTGCGGCTCTGCGACGAGCTCTGGCGCGAGGGATTTCATCCCCTGCGCCTCAATCTCAAGCGGCTGCGTCCGGCCGCCTCGCTCATCGACGCCATCAGCGAGGCGCTGGAACTGGCCGATCGAGCCCGGCGTCCCGAACTGCCCGCCGCCAAGACCGAGGACCTGCTTCAGGACCTGCCGCCGAATCTACTGGACGACGAGCTGCTCAGAATGCCCTACGGCGGCAATCCTCGGCTCAGCCGGTACGTGCTGATTCTGGACGGCTGGGACGAGCTGAGGCTGTCGGAGAGCAAGAGCTTTCGCGAAAGGATCAAGGAGCTCCTGATGCAGGTGCGCCGTTCGATCCTGACCCTCCAGCCGAGAGTTCGTGTCGTCATCACCGGACGCCCGGCTCCGGAGATCATGGGCTCCACCTTTCTGAATGACGAGACGCCGGTCCTGACCCTGCGGCCGCTGCGGCCGTATCAGTTGCGCGAATATGTCGGGCGCTTGAGAGAGTCGCTCGAAAATCCGAAGCTCGCGGTCGAAAGGCCGGAGCCGTGGCGCATCCCCGAACCGGAGGTCTTTGAGAGCCTCTTCGAGCGATATGAACGAGTCTTCGATCGGTCGTTGCCGCGGCGCGACGAAGCGGGCCGGATGATCGGGCCGGGAGCGCCGCCCGAGCCCGGGTGCCTGGAGGTCTGGGGCTCGCCGCTGCTGACCTATCTGGCCCTGCGGACCATCTCGCGGTCGATCGAGGAGACCGGCGACCCGGCGGCGCTCGACCAGATCTTTGAACGGCGCACGCAACTCTATCGCCGGTTGATCGATCTGACCTGCGCGAAGGCCGGGCGGACGCTCTTCAGCGGCCGCGAGCAACCGGACCAGGCCTGGGAGCGCCAATGGCGAGACGCCGGCCACAGCGTGCGCCGGCGATTGCAACACTCGGCCGCCGCGATGACCGCGACCGGCGCCGAGATCACCGCGTTCGGCGAATGGCAGGCCCGCATGCCCAGACCGAGCAGGATGACGACCGCCCGCCTCGGACTGCCGCCATCCGACCCGGACGACCAGCCCTCTTCCGAGCGCCTGATCAGTTTCTATTTCACGAGCGGCCTCCGCGGGGAAGCGTGCGAATTCACGCATAAATCGTTCCGCGAATATCTCTTCGCCGAATGCCTCGTCGAGGTGTTGAAAGAGTTCGGCCGCGGCTATGATCGCCGGGACCCCGAGCCGACCCGCGAGCGCACCCGCGAATGGCGCGATTTTTCGCGGTCCGAGGACCGCGACATCTATGAGTTCTCGCGCCGCCTCTCCTCGCTGCTGACGCCGCAATGGCTCTCCGGAGAGGTCATCCGCCACCTCGAAGAGTTGATCGAGTGGGAGATCTACCGCTTGAAAGACGGCAGCCCCGCGCCGGCTTCGGGACTGCCGAGCGAGCCCTTGAAGTTCGGCCAGTGGCTGCGGATTCGCGATGCCCTGGCCGAGTTGTGGCACTGGTGGATGGACGGCGCGCATCTGCGGCCCCAGGTTCGCGGCCTGGAAGAGCATGGCGAACAGGCTCGCACCGATCCGCCCTACGTCCAACAACTGATCCAATGGGCCGCCCTGCAAACCGCCGAGCGGGATGAAGACTGGCCGCTCGACAGCTCGACGACCATCGACGCCCATCTCGGCGACGGCATCTTCAGGCTCTGCTCCTGGACCCATCGGGTCATCGCGGGTCTGGACAGCCGGCCCGATTGGAACGGCGGCGAGATCAAGCGAAGCCGCCATTGGGTGCTGGCCTATCAGTCGCGCATCGAGCAGGGCGAGAACGAATGGATCCTCTTTTCGCCGGCGGGCTGCGACCGCGAGGCCTTCCGCCGGGCCCTGGCCCGCATCAACAGCGCGCCGGGCAGACCGGCCGGAGAGTTTCCCCGCCAGATGATCCTGAGCCGGGCGGATCTGGTCGGCGCGAACCTCTCCGGAGCCAATCTCTCGGGCGCCGACTTCTCCGGAGCCAATCTCTCGGGCGCGGACCTCTCCGGGGCCAATCTCTCCGGGGCCAATTTGGATGGGGCGAACCTCTCCGGTCTGCGCCTCGCGGGCGCGGATCTCGCCGGCGCGGATCTCTCCGGCGCGACCCTCCTGGACGTCTCCAGATGCACGCGGGAACAGCTCGTTCAGGCCCGGATCGACGACCGGACGCAACTCCCGCCGGAGTTCGAGGAACTCCAACGGGAGCGGCTGCGAAGAGAACGCCCGGCTACCGCAATCGCGGAATCGGGGCCGGCTTGAAGCCTCGATCCTGAACCGCGAAAGACGCGAAACACGCTAAACCTCGATCTTGAATCTTTCGCGTGTTCCGCGTCTTTCGCGATTCAA
>DATEFT010000841.1:0-15909 GCA_035280505.1 Blastocatellia bacterium
CTGGCGCAACTGGTCTCGATCGCCGGCGCGGTGCTGGTCACGACTCCGCAGGAAGTAGCGCTGGGCGACGTCCGCAAGGCCTATCACATGTTCGATCAGCTGCACGTTCCGATCCTGGGGATCGTGGAGAATATGAGTTACTTCGAATGCCCCAACGACGGCAACAAGTATTTCATCTTCGGCAACGGCGGCGGCGAAGCGCTGGCGGAACGTTACGAGGTGCCCTTCCTCGGCGGGATTCCGATTGCGATCAACATCCGGGAAGGCGGCGATCTGGGAGTGCCGATCGTGATCGGCCAGCAGGAGAGCCCACAGGCGCGGGCCTTCCGGCAGGTGGCGCAGAATGTCGCGGCCCAGGTCAGCATTGCGGCCATCAAGGCCAACAAATCGCTGCCGGTGCTCAACCTCAAGAAATGAATTGACGCTCTTTTTCCCGGTCGCTATCATTGGATTGGTGCCAATCCAATTGACGAGGTTTTAAACCGAGGCGGAAGACATTGCGTGGGAAGCTAGGGGTGGCCGCAGCGATCCGGCAATGAACATTTAACGATTACGACTCAATAGTAAAGGAGAACGAAACAATGGTTTTGACCCTGACTGAAACTGCAGCTTCAGAGGTGAAGAAGTTTCTAGAAGCCGAGAATGTCGGGACCCACGGTGGTCTGCGGGTGCGCGTCGTCCCAGGTGGGTGTTCCGGTTTTCAATACGCCATGAATATCGAGGAGGCGCACCAGCCCACCGACGAGGTGGTCGAATCCGGCGGGCTGCGCGTCTTCGTTGATATGTTCAGCGCCCAGTATCTCGAGAATGTCCAGATTGACTATGTCAACAACGTGATGGGATCGGGCTTCACCTTCAATAATCCTAATGCGACGGGCGGCTGCGGCTGCGGCAGCTCATTTACGGCCTAGTCCCCATTCCGAGCGAAGAAAAACGGTTCCTGAGGTGGCGCTCAGGGAACCGTTTTTCTATTTCGCGCCCCTCGTTCCGGATTCCCAGTGATCGATAGCTTGACAGTATCGAAGCAGCGCGAATAAGCTAAGATGAGTGTGCCTCGTCTGCGCAGCTTGACAGATCGCGAGAACATGGTCTGGATCCCAGTGCAGTCTTGCTGCCTGTCGGAGGAATGGGCCGCCAGCTCTTTTTCCGGCTCTTTGCTCGCAGCAATCAATTAGCACCGCTTCATTATGTAATTTAGGAGGAATAACAACATGCCAGCTCTTTCAGGAACTAAAACTCATGAAAATTTGAAACACGCATTCGCCGGCGAATCGCAGGCGAATCGTCGCTATCTCTACTTTGCGCGACAGGCTGACGTCGAGGGGTATCCCGATCTGGCCGGTCTGTTCCGCGACACGGCCGAAGGCGAGACGGGTCATGCGCACGGCCACCTGGATTTCCTGAAGGAAGTCGGTGATCCGGCGACCGGTGAGCCTTTCGGCAATACGTCCAAGAACCTGAAAGCGGCGATCGCGGGTGAGACTTACGAATACACCGAGATGTACCCGGGCTTTGCGCGGACCGCGCGCGAAGAGGGTTTCGAAGAGGTTGCCGAATGGTTTGAGACGCTCGCGCGCGCCGAGAAATCGCACGCCGGCCGTTTCCAAAAAGGTTTGGACACCATTTCCTAAAATTCTAGTGGGCGGTGGTGGGTGAGCGGCGCATTGACCGCCGATCGCTCCCCACCGCTCGGGGCTTATGATCGAACAAGGCGATCTAACATCGGCGGCCGTCGAGTGGGACCGGCCGGAGTATTGGGATGAACAGGCGCTGGAGAAAGAACTGCGGCGCCAATACGACGTCTGTAACTCCTGCCGCCTCTGTTTCAACCTCTGTCCGGGATTCCCGAAACTCTTCGAGCACCTCGACTCCGAAGCGGTCGACTCCGATCCGGAGAAGTTGACCGGGGAGCAGGTCTGGGAGTTCGTGGACCTCTGCTACAACTGCAAGCTCTGCTTCATCAAGTGTCCGTACACTCCGCCGCATAAATTCATGATCGACATTCCCAAACTGGTCATGCGGGCGCGCGCCATCGAAGCGCGGGAGAACGGCGTGGAGTTGCGCGAGAGAATGCTGAGCAGTCCCGATCAGATCGGCCCGCTGGCCTGCAAGGTGGCCCCGCTGGCCAATTTCGGCAACCAGAACCGGGCCCACCGGATCCTGCTGGAGAAGGTGGTCGGCATTCACCGGGACAAGATCCTGCCCCGGTTCCACAGCGAGACGTTCGAACGCTGGTTCCGGAAACAGGCCCGGGAGGGGACCTTCACCGTCAAGAGCGACTTGAAAGTCGTCTTCTTTCACACCTGTATCGTCAATTACAACGAGCCCCGGATCGGCCGGGCGGCGGTGCGGGTCCTGGAGAAGAACCAGGTCGAAGTGGTCGACCCCCAGGGCCAGCGATGCTGCGGCATGCCGTACCTGGACAACGGCCGCGTCGAGGAGGCGCTGAGCCATTTCCGCGACAACGTCGAGTTGCTGCTGCCTTACGTGCGCCAGGGCTACGAGATCGTCGTGCCCGAGCCGACCTGCGGAATGATGCTCAAGAAAGAGTACCTCGATCACCTGCAGGGCGCGGAGCGCGAGCAGGCGCTCGAAGTCTCCAAGCGCGTTTACGACCTGTCGGAATATCTGATCAAACTCAACAGCCAGGGCCGGCTGTCCAGGGACTTTTCGGTCAAACTGGGCCGGGTCGCGTACCATCAACCCTGCCATCTCAAGTATCAGGCCATCGGATCGAAATCGATCGAGCTGCTCCGGCTGGCCGGAGCCGAGGTGATCTTCGTCGATAAGGGCTGTTCCGGCCACGACGGCACCTGGGCCATGAAGAAGGAGTATTTCGCCCTGGCCCAGAAGGTCGCCCGCGGATTGCACCGGGGAGTCAACGAATCGAACGCCGAGCTGGTCGCCACCGACTGCTCGATGGCGGGCCTCCAGATCGAGCAAGGAACGGGGCGCAAGACCGTTCATCCGATCGAGGCGGTCGCCCAGGCCTATGGAATTGAGATTTGAGATTCGAGATTTGAGATGAACAAAGTAGTCCGATCGGAGATTCTGGATATTGCGCAATATGAGCGGGTGCGGGCCGAGTTTCGCGCCCGGATCATCGCGCTCAAGAAGAAGCGCCGGCTCGCCGTCGGCCCGACCATCACGATGGTCTTCGAGAATCACGAGACCGTGCTCTCGCAGATTCAGGAGATGATGCGAGCCGAACGGATCGTCAACGACGAGGCGATCGACCACGAGATCGCCACCTACAATGAGCTGCTCCCCGACGAGGGCCAACTGGCGGCCACCATGTTCATCGAGCTGAACGACGCCAACCGCATCCGCGAGGGGATCGCCAGGTTTCACGGGCTGAACACCGGCGAGATCACCGGTCTGCGGATCGGCGCGGACCTGCTGCCCGGCATCTTCGTCGCCGGCCAGAGCGACGACCGGCGCATCAGCGCGGTGCAATACGTCCGGTTCCAATTTAACGACGCCCAGCGCGCGGCCTTCCTCGAGGAGACGGCGGAGGCTCGACTGATGATCGACCATCCGAACTACCGGCACTCGGCGATCATCGACGGCGAGCTGCGCCGGGAGCTGGCTCGCGATTTCAGCATCTAAAAATTGACGCCATGAACGACCATCTTCGCTCCGAGTATGAGGCCCTGCGTCACGGGGCCGGGGTTATCGATCTTTCAGCCGCCGGTAAACTGCAAGTCAGCGGAAAGAACGCCGTCCAGTTCCTGAACGGCCTGGTCAGCAACGATGTCAAAGCGTTGCCGGCCGGCGCCGGAGTCCTGGCGGCCTTTCCGAATCTGCAGGGAAAACTGGTCGCGCTCTGCCGCATCTACAACCTGGGTCCCCACCTCTGGCTCGAACTCGATCCGTCGAATCGCGAAAAAGTTTTGAAGAACCTGAGCCGGTTCGTCCCGGCGGGAGAGTTCTTCCTCACCGACGTGACCGATCAGTACAACCTGATCTCCGTCCAGGGACCGCGCGCGGCGGAACTGATCGCGGCCGTGACCGGAGAACCGGTCGATCCGGCGGAATACGCGATCAGCGAGCGCCGGATCACGGAGATCACGGTCCGGGTCGCGGCACACCGGCGCTGCGGAGAGACCGGAGTGGATCTCTTCGTGGAGGCGGAGGCGGCGCCACGGGTCCGGGAGGCGATGCTGGCGCGCGGCGCGGAGTTCGGAGCCGTGCTCGTCGGCCAGGAGGCCTTCGAGATCGCGCGAATCGAAGCCGGGGTCCCGCGCGAGGGGATCGACGCCGGCGAAGACTACATCATTCTCGAGTCGGAGCTGAACCAGGCCGTCAGTTACACCAAGGGATGCTACCTCGGTCAGGAGGTCATCGCTCGCATCCACTGGCGCGGACAACCGGCCAAGCGATTACGCGGCCTGATCCTCGACGCCGGCGAGGCGCCCTCGCCCGGCACGCCGGTCTATGCGGCCGACGGCAAGAAGGTCGGCGAGACGACCAGCAGCACGCGCAGTTTCGCGCTCGACCGCAACATTGCGCTCGCCTACGTTCATCGCTACTATCTCACTCCGGGAACCGAATTCATCTTGAAACAGGGTGAGGAGGAGGTGGGGCGAGCCCATCTCGTCGAGTTGCCGTTTATCAAATAGATGGAAGAACCGACCAACAACGAATCGGAAGCAACCCTGGAATGGGACCGGGAATCGGCCGAGCTGGCCTATGGCGTGATCGCTCGTTACGTCGAGCATACGCAGATCTCCGGGATCATCATCGCCCTGCTGGCGAGCGCGCTCGGTGAAGAGAAGATCAAGCCGCTGGCCCAGAGCGAATACTGGCAAAGTTACCTGACCAGCAAACGTTCGATCACCGAGGCCAAATCGGATGTCGAGCGGCTGACCGCCCTCATCGAACGGATGCGGCAGGAATAGATTCAACAAGCAGCAGCAGGAGTTATGACCATGGCCAATTACGAAGTGATTACCCCCGAGGAGCTCAAGTCCAAACTCGACGCCGGAATCAAATTCCGGTTGATCGATGTCCGTGAGCCTCAGGAGTATCAGGTCGCCCGGATCGAGGGCGCCGAATTGAAACCGCTCGGACAGATCATGCAGTGGGCGCAGCAGCTCCCCGACAAGGACGAGGAGATCGTGCTCCATTGCCACCACGGGATGCGATCGGACCGCGCCTGCCAGTTTCTGGCCGCCCAGGGCTTCACGAAGCTCCGGAACCTGGCGGGCGGAATCGACGAGTGGTCCGCCCGGATCGATGCGTCCGTGCCGCGCTATTGACGAGCGGATCACCTCACGGCGGACACACGGAAATGAGGTGTAACGATGCGCATTCGGGAAATCTATTTTCGTAACGTGCGCTCTTTTCGCGGCGAACATCGCATCTCTTTTGTCGATCCGCTGGTCGATGAAGTGCGTCCGGTGACCGTGATCGCCGGCACTAATGGAACCGGTAAAACGACGATCTTTGACACGATTGAGGCACTGCTGCGGTTCGCGCTCGAACCAGGAGTTGCCAGGCATCCGTTCCTTGACGAGATCGATCAAACGGGCGCGGTCTGCATGACGTTGGAGTTACTTCCACAGTCGCAATCTGGAAGCACAAGAACCCTCCAGTTGGTCGTAGGGAGTGAAGAGCTGATACCGGACGCATACAAAAAAGCCGAGTCTAATACCATCAATTATGCTTCAAACGCCTTTCCAGGCCAGCAAGACACGATGGCTCTCCGTTTACAGGAGATTCTCAGTACTGGATCCGTTGAATCCGGACTGAAAGCTGAACGGGCTCTGCGTGGAGGACTGATCTACTTTCCGCAAACGCGGCAGCTCTTCCCCCACTTGAATATTCCAGGGGGCATTCAGCCCGAACCGGCACATAGCGAATGGGTCTCCCGCGTGACGCCACCCGACCAATGGCAGGGCAGTTTGGAAGCGCTCTGGGTCTGGCAAAACTATCTCGATCTCGAGGCTGGAGCTTACGGTGAAAAGACCTCTTATCTGAAATCTTTTATCGAGTCGGTCGAAGAGATCCTCGGCGAGCATCGGAAGATCACGGTTAAAGAGGGACGAGCCATGGTGCCCGCGCCATGGCATCAAAATGGTAATGGAACGCCCAAGGTCAGACTTGATCAATTGCCCTCGGGTGAGCAGCAGTGCCTGTTGCTGTTCGGCGAGTTGGCGCGGCGGCGGCGGCCCGGCGCGGTGATCCTCATCGACGAACCGGAGACCAGTCTGCATCCAACCATGCAGCGACTGGTCGTGCACCAACTCCGCAAATTAGCGCGCGAGTGGGACTCGCAATTGATTTTGGCCACCCATTCACTTGAAGTCTTGCGCGCCGTTCACGAATCGCAGCGACTCAATCTTGACCAACTCGAGGCTCAGGACAGTCAAATAAAGGAGCCGGCGTGAGCGGCTTTCCCGTAATCGACCAACTCGCAGTCGAACTGGGAGCCGGGCGGGGCGTGGCCGTAATTCTCGAAGGCGACAGTAGCGAAGACGATCCCTGGTTTTACGGTCAGTGGTTCGGCGGTCTCGCGTCGAAGGTCACGTTCTATCCTCAGGACGGATGGACGCAGGTCGTCAAAGCCGTCGCCGAATTGAGGCGGCTCTGTTCCGGCGTTCCGATCTACGGCATCATCGACCGGGACTTTTGCGAGGAACCTGAGCTGGGCCTCGAATTTGAAAGCCAGGGGATCCTGCGCACTCCCCGTTGCACGTTAGAGAACTACCTGCTGGAGCCGGCCTGCTGGGCAGAGGTCTTCAAACGTATTTTTCGGCGCAATCCCGCGGCGGCACAGGGATGGGATCAGAAGCAGACTATTATCGAGACCATCGCTCAGTCTTATGAGAGCTGCCTTTCGGTAGCGGCTCACAACTGGGTGGTCAAAATGATCATGGCCAGATATAGACCTCCCACGACTTTACCCCGCGAATATTTGCGACATTACAAAGCGATGGACGATCAGCAAGGAGTCTTGCAATCCTTATCCGAATGGGGTTCCAATGTGGGAGCCAGCGAAGATCTGCGTGAGATGTTTGAAAGCCGGCTCAGTCAACTAAAACAATCTCCGGCGGAGATCCACGCACAGGTTGTATCCGGGAAATTGGTGCTAAAAAGGTTTATCGAGCATTCCCCGATGCCACCTAAAGGAAGACTACATCTGTACTATTACTTAAACGAGTACATGGAGATCTGTCATGAGCCCCCGGCAGATTTAACGGCCCTGATCGAACGGATCATCACACACGCAGAAAGGTAGTTGATGCCGATGAAGATTAGACTGGCACTCTTGAGTTTATGGTTGGGAGCCATGGCCTTCTTCAGTTTCGTCGTGGCCCCTTCGGCCTTCGCGGTGCTGCCCTCCCCGCAACTGGCCGGTAATCTGGTCAGCCGGACCCTGGGAGTGACCGAGATCATCGGGATCGTGCTCGGCGCCGTCCTCTTGATTCTGCTGCTGGTGGCGCGACGGCCCGGCCGCAAGGCTTTTCTCTTCGAGCTGATCACCGTGGCCCTGATGACGGTCTCGATGATCGTCTCGCACTTCTTCGTCTCACAGCGGTTGCATGCCATGCGAGCGGAGTTCGGAGATATCTCGGCCCTGGCCGCGACCGATCAGGTCCGTCTGGCCTTCAACCAGTTGCATCAATATTCGGTCTGGCTGATGAGCTTCGATATTCTCGCGGCCCTGGTCCTGATCGTGATCCTGCTGAGACGGAGTTCCGCGGTCCATGCCAACGCTTGATTCAGATCGATTGAGTTTTGAGTTCGAGGCCGGACCGGACAAACCGCGGCTCGATCAGTTTATCGCCCTCCAACTGCCGAAGGTGAGCCTGACGCGGATCCGCCGGTTGATCGCGGAGGGCGACGTCTCGGTCAACGGGACGACGTCGGCCAAGGGCGCCCGGCTGCAGGCGGGCGATCGGGTCGCAGTCAAGATCTTCTCGGCGGAGAAGTCTTCCGCCACGCCGGAACCGATCCCGCTCGAGATCCTCTATGAAGACGATTCGCTGATCGTCGTCAACAAACCCGTCGGGCTGCTGGTCCATCCTTCCAACAGCGAGAAATCCGGCACTTTAACCAACGGCCTGGCCTATCATTTCTGGCGAACCGGCGGAGAGGCCATTCGCCCCGGCATCGTCCACCGTCTGGATCGCAACACCTCCGGAGTGATCCTGGTGGCCAAGACGCCGCGGGCCCATCGCACGCTCTCCAAATATTTCCGCGACCGGCGGGTCAGAAAGTTCTACCTGACCCTGGTCAGCGGTCGAGTGGAACCGCCGACCGGCGAGATTCAGGCGCCGATCGGTTGCGATCCCAAGACCTGGCCGCATTGGCGGGTCATGGACGAAGGCAAGCCCGCGCAGACCCGCTATCAGGCGATTCGCCGCTTGGCCGCCCATACGCTGCTCGAACTGGAGCCGCTGACCGGCCGCACGCATCAGCTTCGCATCCATTGCAACCTGATCGGGCACCCGATCGTCGGCGATCCGATCTACGCCTCGCAGGCCGATCCGCTGGCGGCCACGCACCAACTCAAATATCATCTCCTGCACGCCTCGCGGCTGGTGTTCCGCCACCCGGCGACCAACCAGGAGATGGATGTGAAGGCGCCGATCCCGGCGGCTATGCGTCAAATCATCGAAATGTTATGATCTGGGTAGATTCGAATGGCAGACTATGATGTGATCATCATCGGCGGCGGCCCGGCCGGCATGAGCGCTTTGATCTGGTGTCATTCGCTCGACCTGAGCGCGGTGCTCTTCGAAGAGACGGATGAACTCGGAGGCCAGATGTTGCAGATGTTTCATCAGGTCTTCGACTATCCGGGCCTGATCGCCGCCAACGGCCGGGAGTTACGTGACCACTTCGCCGAGCAGTTGAACGAACTGGGCCTCGATTACCGCCCCGGCTGCAAGATCGAGCAAGTCAACCTGCGAGAGCGGCAGTTGCTCTGTGATCAACAGCTCTTGAGCGGCCGCGCCATGATCATCGCCACCGGGGCTCGACGGCAACGGTTGAACGTCCCCGGCGAAGATGAATTCGAGACTCGCGGAGTGAGTTTTTCCGGGACGCGCGATCATTCCCGATACGCCGGCAAGAAGGTCTGCGTGATCGGGGGCGGCGACTCGGCCTTCCAGAACAGTTTGATTCTCGCGCGGATCTGTCCACACGTCACCCTGATCCATCGTTCGGAGCAGTTCCGGGCGCGGTCGGGATGGGTGGAACAGGCGCTGGAGAATCCGGCCATCTCCATGGTGACGAGAGCGACCGTCAAAGCCATCGAGGGCGGCGAACGGGTCGAACGGCTGATGATCGAAGATTCGACGACCGGAGAGACCCGCGCGATCGAAGCCGAGGCGGTCATTATCAAGATCGGGATGATTCCGAATACCGAGGCTTTCGCCGGCCAGCTCGAACTGAGCGAAGCCGGTTATCTCAAGGTCGATCAACGGCAGCGAACCTCGCTCGAGATGGTCTACGCGATCGGCGATGTTCGCCGGCCGGTCTGTCTGAGCGTGGCGACCGCGGTCGGAGACGGCGCGATGGCCGCCAAGGATGTGGCCACTGTGCTGCTGCAGAAAAGGATAGATCAGTAAAGGAGGCCGAACCCGTGCCTAATCCGTTTGCGATTCAGACCTCTCTCGAGAATGGGTTCTCGATCATCAAGCTCGAGGGATTCGTCGACGCCCACACGGCGCCGCAGTTCGAGAACGCCATCCAATCGGAGATCGATGCCGGCCGGTACCGAATCATCATCGACTGCGAAAAGCTGAACTATATCTCTTCCGCCGGGCTCGGCGTCTTCATGGGCTTCATCGAGGAGGTGCGGGAGCGCGGCGGCGATATCAAGATTTGCGGCCTGGTGCCGAAGGTCAAACACACGTTCGAAATTCTGGGCTTTCAAGACATCTTCGAAATGCTCGACACCCAATCGACCGCGGCGCAGCGCTTTGGCTCAAACTGACTATTCGACGGCACCCACCGTGTCGTTGAGGAGGAGATCGGATGGCCGCTATCGAAAGAAAATTCACGCTCCAGGTTCCTTCATCCACCGAAAATCTCGCGCTGATCCGGGAGTTCGTCGCCAGCATCGGGAAACAGGCCCAGATGTCCGAAACCGACATCTCCCAACTCGAACTGGCCGTGGACGAGGCCTGCGCCAACGTCATCGAGCACGCCTACGGTCACGATATCAGCAAAGAGGTCATGGTCCGCGCCGTCTTCGATGAAGACGAGATCCGGATCTCGATCATCGATACCGGCCGCGGCTTCGATCCCGCCAAGGCCCAGCCGGAGTCGATCGAGAAACTCGTCTCCGAACGCAAATCGGGCGGCCTGGGTATTCGCCTGATCAACTCGCTCATGGACGACGTGAGCTATGAGATCACTCCCGGTCAGAAGAACGAATTGCACATGACCAAGAAGATTCGCAAAACGATTGATTAACCGCGAGACCCGCAACCGACGCGAAAAATCGCCGTTTTCGCGATTTGAACTCATATGATGACATCCCTTGGCCCATCACGACTGGAAGCCCTGCTCGAATCGGCGCAGTTGCTCCACTCTTCGCTCAATCTGGATGACCTGCTGCGCCACCTGCTCCGTTCGGTCATGGGGCGCCTGTTGGTGACCCGCGGTCTGATCGCCGTCTCGGAGGACGGAGTGATGCGGATCGCGCTCGTGCGGGGACTGCCCAGGTTCGCGGTGGGCGATGCTTTCGACGAAGCGGCCGGCCGCGCCGGGGGGCTCGACCTGATTCTGCCCATCGGCGACGAGGCCGCCCCGGTGGGCCTGCTCGCCATCGCCTCCCCGCCCAACCGCCGGATCGAGGACGAAGAGATCGAATTTCTGAGGGCGCTGCTGGGGCTGGCGGCCAGCGGAATCGCCAATGCCCGCGCCCACAACGAAGCCCATCAACTCAACCTGGCTCTCGATCAGAAGGTTCAGGAGCTGCGGACCCTGCTGGATCTGGTTCGGGGCTTGACCTCCACGCTGGAACCGGACGAGGTCGCGCAACTGCTCATGCTGACGCTGACCGGCCGCTGGGCCATCCGGAAGTACGCGCTGGTGGCCTGGAAACACGGCCATCCGCCGGTCCTGCGCTCGAAGGGGATGGGGCTCGAGCGGTCGGCCAACTACGAATCCTACGAACCGCTCCTGGCCGACCTGCCCGACGCCGTGAAGGTCGCGGATCTGCCCGAGAGCGATTTCAAGACCCGGCTCCGCGAAGAGCAGGCCCAGGTCATCTTTCCCATCAAGTCCGGCGGGAACTCGACCGGCGGGATCGTCATGCTGGGACCGCGCCCGGGCAACCTTCAATATGCCGAATCCGATCTGGATTTCGGCACCGGACTGGTGGCTCAGGCGGCGGTCGCGTTTCAGAACTCGTGGTACGTCAAGGAGACAATCGAACGCAAAAAGGTCGAGCAGGAGCTGGCGCTGGCGGCCAGCATCCAGGAGAACCTCTTTCCGGCCTCCCTGCCGCGCCTGCCCGGCCTCGAGTTCGCGGCCCGTAATCGCCCCGCCCGGCAATGCGGCGGAGATTATTACGACGCGCTGCCCAGCGGAGAGGCCGAGCAGTCCCAGTTGATCTGCGTCGCCGACGTCTCGGGCAAAGGGCTGCCCGCGGCCCTCTTGATGAGCAATATCCAGGCCACGCTCCGCGCCCTGCTCGGACGGATCCGATCGTTGACCGAACTCTCGGCCCATACCAACGAGCTGCTCTACGGCTCGACGCCGGACAATAAATATGTCACGGCGATTCTGCTCCATCTCGAACCGGCCACCGGGCACTGCCGGTTCGTCAATGCCGGGCACACCGACTGTCTGCTCCTGCGCGGCGGCGGCGAAGCCATCTGGCTCAAAGCGACGGGGACCCCGCTGGGACTGATCCCCGGCATGCCCTACGAAGAGCAACAGTTCGAATTGCGGCCCAATGACCTGCTCGCCCTCTTCTCAGACGGCGTCACTGAAGCTCAGGATGAACAGGAGAACGAATTTGGGGAGGAACGCCTGGCAGCGGTACTGAGGGGGATCGCCGGTGAACCGGCGTCAGTCATCGTCGATAAAGTCTTCGCTGAGATCGACCGGTTTGCCGGATCGGCGCCGCAATACGACGACATCACGCTCTTCATCATCAAGAAGACGGTCTGACTATTCCGGCCCCCTGACGAAATCGGAGCGGAGATCCGGCAGGATCGGAAAATCCTGCCGGTAGCTCGACAACTCCTCCAGGTTGAGCTGGGCGCCGATCAGGACCTCTTCCCTTCCGGCATCGACCATGATTCTTCCGTGCGGATCGATGATCATGCTGCGCCCGGGATATTTCAATTTCGGGTCGCTGCCGCATCGATTGACGCCGATCACGTAGGCTTGATTCTCGATGGCGCGGGCTTTGAGCAGGGTCACCCAATGCTCTTCCCTGAGGCCGGGCCAACTGGCGATCACGGGATAGAGGTTCGCCCCGAGCTTGACGGCCGCCCGGAAGATCTCGGGAAAACGCAGGTCGTAACAGATCATCGGCGCCACGCGGAACCGTTCGATCTCGACCACGCAGAGCCGGTCGCCGGCGGCGTAATGCGCGGACTCGCCGCCGATGCTGAACGGGTGCAGCTTGTGGTACCGTCCGATTTCGACCCCTTCCGGCGAATAGATCACGGCCTCGTTTCTCCCGCGCCCCTCGGGGGTCCGGGTCACCACGCCGGCCATCAGGTAGAGGCGATGCGCTTTCGCGATCTGCGCGAGAAACCGCTGGGTCTCCTGAGTGTCGGTATCGTGAATCTCCGCCACATTCATACTGAATCCGGTGGCGAACATCTCCGGCAAGACCAGCAGCGTTCCCGGCTGCGGCCGGGCCTTTTCAATCATCGATTGAACCTTGGCATGATTGGCCGCCTTCTGCTCCCATACAATATCAAGCTGTAACGCAATAACATTCATCATCTTCAAGCTCCGAGTATAGTTTTGAGGCCCCGGACCAGACGGCCCATGCCTTCCGCCACGGTCTCTTTCTGCAAGGCCCCATAAGAGATTCTTAAATAACATCCGTCCTGCATCCCGAAGGCATCGCCCGGGATGGCTGCGACTCCGTGTTCGCGGACCAATCTCTGGACCATGGCGAGCGGACTGAGGGTGGTCTCGAGATTGATCAAAAAGTAGAAAGCCCCCTCCGCCGGAGGCACGACGCAGAATCGTTCCAGTCCGCCCAGTTCATTGATCACCAGTTCCCGCACTTCGGACAATTGGCGCAATCGCTCCAGACAATAGGCTCGTCCGGCCTGCATTGCGCCGAGGGCCGCGAACTGCGAGACCACCGGGGGACAGATCAAAATTGTATCCTGAATCTTCTTGACGGCTTCAAAAAGATGTTCCGGGATCACCAGATAACCGATCCGCCAACTGGCGAAGCCGTACGCTTTCGAGAGCGAAAAGAGCGAGATCGTGTGGCCCTCGCTTCCGGCGATCGAGCCCGGCGAAAAGTGCCGGGCGCCGTCGTAAGTGAAATACTCATAGGCCTCGTCGCTGATGTGATAGAGCCCACGGGTTCGACACAGCTCATTGACCTCCCGCAGGACCGATTCGGGATAGACGGCGCCGGTCGGATTGTTGGGAGAGATGGTCACGATCGCCCGGGTCCGGTCGGTGATCGCGGCGGCGATCCGCTCGGGTTGCAACTGATAATCGCGGTCGGCCGGCACCAGGACCGCCCGGCAGTCACCCATGGTGATCGCCATCTCGTGATTGAAATAGTAGGGAACGTTGAGAATGATCTCGTCGTCGCGATCGGCGATGGCCAGCAACGCGTTGAAGAAGGCCATGTTGCCGCCCGCGGTCACCACCACGCGGCTGCCCCGGCGGACCTCGATCCCGTTCTCGCCCAGGAGCTTCTCTTCAATAATCTCCAGCAGTCCGGGCAGGCCATGGACGGCCTGGTATTTGTTGAGATCCGGATTTTTGAAGAAATCGGCCATCCGTTCGAGAGCCAGGGGCGGCGGGCCGTAGAAGACCACGCCCTGGCCGAGCGAGATCGTGCCGGGCGCGTTGCGGATCAACTCGCCGACGACCGGGATGATCGGGGACTGCACCATTTGCATTCGCGTCGATTCTTTCATCGTCGTCATTCTACATCATTTGCCCTGCAAAGCCTTCCACGCCTGAACATAGCGGGCCGTCTTGGGATTGGTCCGGTTCCACTGCGGGGCCTTCGTGCCATCGGCGATCGTCAACAATCCGAGCGCCACCATGCGATTGACCCGCGCCAGGTTGGAGTAATCGATCTTCTCCCAATGATCGCCCGGCTGGTGATAATCTGGATAGACGAAGGCGACGCAGAGCGTATGGGCCGGCACTCCGGCGTTGGCCAGACTCTGATTGTCGCTCCGATCGAAGAAGGCATCGCTGTTCTGCGGATGTTTATAGACCGCGATCCCGGTCCGCCGGCCGGCGGCCTTGAGGATCGAGCCGATCTCCGAGAAATCGAACCCCGTCAGCGAGGCGGTGTTGACCTGTGGGCCCTCGCTGCTGTCGGTGCGGCCGACCTGTTCGAGATTGATCATGCCCACGGTCCGCTCCAACGGAAAGACCGGGTGCTGGCTGTAGTAGGTCGAGCCCAACAACCCCTTCTCCTCTCCGAACCAGGCGATGAAGAGCAGGCTGCGTTTCGGCCGCTTCGGCAGCGTGGAGAGGGCCGAGGCGATCTCGACCACCGAGACGACGCCGCTGCCGTCGTCATTGGCGCCGTTGTAGATCTTATCCCCATCGACCGGCTGGCCGATGCCGATGTGATCGTAATGGGCCGAGAGGATCACGCAGGTCTCTTTGAGCCGCGGATCCGACCCCCGCAGCAATCCGATCACGTTGCGGGACCCGGGCCTGGCCGTCTGGAAATAGGTTCTCCCCCCGCCCTCCGCGACGTCGCCGCCGGGCTCCAATCCGGCGCGACGAAACTGCGCCGCGAGATACTCCGCGGCGAGGTCCTGGCCGCGGGAGGGAGTATCGCGTCCCTCTAACAGATCCGAAGCGATAAAAGAGAGATGGCCGCGCAAAGAGTCCGGAGAGATCCGGTTGAGCGCGGCCCGAACGGGCGCCGGGGCTTGAATAGGCTGTGATCGCTCTCGCGCGGGACGCGGACGCTGGCCGGGTGAACGCCGCCCTTTTTGGGGCGGCGTGGTCCCTGAGACCGATAGACAGATGAAGGCGATCAGACAAACCGAGACGCTGCGGGCCAGGATCGCCCGCGCCGACTGTGTTAACTGCATACGGCTCTTAACCTCTCAGAAAGTATCGCACGAGACGTAAGCCTCGATTGCGGCTTTCTCCCCCTCTTTGGATTTGACTTTGACTCCATGCTCCATGCCCACCACGCCGGTGAACCCTTTGCCGTGGATGTGTTTGAAGATATTGCGATAGTTCATCTCGCCGGTGGTCGGCTCGTTCCGGCCGGGATTGTCGCCCACCTGAAAGTAGGCCACCTCGCTCCAGGCCAGATCGATATTCGGAATGATATTCCCCTCGGTGATCTGCTGATGATACATATCGTAGAGGATTTTGACCGAGGGGCTGCCGACCGAACGGCAGATCATGTAGGCCTGTGCGATCCGCGTCAGAAAGAGCTTGGGATGGTTGATCCGGGTATTGAGCGGTTCCATCACCAGCACCAGCCCGGCCTTCTCCGCCACCTCCGCACAGCGCTTGAAGAGGTCGATGACGCTGGCCGTCTGATAGTCCCAATCCAATCGCTCGTCGTGACAGCCCGGGACGACGGTACACCATTTGGCGTTCACCCGCCTGGCGACTTCGACCGAATTATGGATCTCCTTGAGGATGGCCTCGCGGACCTCCGGTTTGTAGCTGGCCACGGCAAAGGTCGGGTTGGCGAAATCCTTGGTGGCCACGAAGACCCCCATGGTCAGTTTCAAATCCGCC